>NZ_CP007585.1:600000-778866 GCF_000815065.1 Mesomycoplasma flocculare ATCC 27399
TACAAGAATTTTTTCTTTTGTTAAATAGGGGTCATTCATAATTGATTCAACTTTTTCTTTTTGGATAAATGCAAGCCCGATTTTTTGAATATAATTAATTTGTTCAGAACTTTTAACAGCAAGCCCAATAATAAATTTAATATGTTGCCCGTCCCATTCAAGTGTGTTTTTTAGGTGAATTATTTGCATACAATTTTGAAAAACCAACCCGCTTCCTTCATAGGTTCCGTGCACTAAAGCAAGATAATTTCCTAGTGCAACAGAAGATTCGAAATCTCGTTTTTCCATTGATTCTAAATATTCAAGGTTACAACAATTTTTTTTCATAAAAATTTTAATTAGCGTTTCAAATGCTTGTTTTTTTGAAGTAATTACTTGATTTAACAAAATATTTTCAACTTTTAAATTCATTTTAATTTACCTTTTTTGCTTTTGATAGAAATTAAGCACTAATTTAATCTCTTGATTATCTAAATTTGTATAGTTTTTTAGAAAAACTTGTGGATTTGTCGCTAATTTTTCCCTCATTTCTACTGCTTGCGCGTCAGATTTTCAGTCAAAATTAAGGATATTTGCAAAGGTTTTATAAATAATATTTAATTCAGCAGTGTTTAATTTTGCCCTTTTTGCATATTTTAATAGCAAATCAAATCTTTCGTTTTTTGAAATTTTAGTGACCGGATTTCGGCAAACACGCACTACTGGGTCTTGCAAAACAGGATTTTTAAATCTTTTTATTATGTTTTTAAAGTAAATATCAATTTCTTCATCTGACATTAAGGAATTTTCAAACAAAATTACCTTTTGCAAGACGTTTTTTAGTTGATTAACATAACTTTGTATAATTTCTGAATTTAAAGCTTCATGAATAAAATTAATTTTTAAAATATAGGCAAAATAAGCAATCCCTGAATGTAAAGTGTTAACAAAAAATAATTTCCGAAGTATAAAAAAGTCTAAATTTTGCAAATATTTTACACCTTTTAGTCTTATTTTTTGATTTTTGTCTTCTAGTATAATTTCTGAAAATGTTTCAGTATAAACGTTTAAATCATCTGAATTAGGGACTATTTGATCTATTGTTGTATCAACAAAATCTCAAAATTGACAGTTTCCTAAAATAGACTTAAAATAAGAACTAACTCTAAACCCGTTTTCAAAACAAATAATCTGTTTATCTTTTTGGTTTATTTTTGCAAGTTTTGCAAAAATTGGCTCTAAAAAAATTAAATTTTTAGCGCCAACAGAAGTTGAAATTATCTCGGATTCTTTTAGTTCTTTTAATAGATTATTTTCATCTTTTAAATTAATTGCAAAAAAACTCCTTATTTTATATTTTTCTCCATTTTCAAAATTAATAACATAATAAAAACCTTTTTTATTCAAATTGTCAATTAAATTTTGGTTGATATCAACAAAAACAATTTCAAATTTGTTTTGTCGATAAAGTTTTGCAATTAAACCTCGACCGATATTTCCTACTCCAAAATGGACAACTTTCATTACAATTTTCCTTCTTTTTCTCTAGTTTTTTTTATTTCTAATGCTATATTTTCGTAGGATTTTTTATCTAAAAATTGCGTTAAGACAATAATTTTTGCTGTTTGATTTTTTGCTCTTACACGATCTTTTAAACTTTGGATTGTTATTATAATTTCTTCTTTTCCAGTTAGATCAAAAATTGCTAAATTTGAAATTTCTACATTTAAAATATTATTTTCTTTTAAAATTTTTCCTAAAATTGACGCGGCCATAACTGATGAGCCCATTCCAGCATCGCAAGCAAAAACTATTTTCTCTCAACTTATCTCGGTTTTATTTGTGTTTTCATTATATACTTTTTTGTTTTTGTTTATTTTTTTATCTTTTTCTACCAAAAATTTCTTTTTTTCCACGTTTTTATTCAAAAGCCGTAGTAAAAAATTAATACTTAAGGCACTAATTAAACTAACTATAGTTGATCCAAAAATAGCAATTGTAAGGCCGATTAACGAATTAGTAGATTTTTCAACTTGAATATATTGGGCAATAATTGAACCTGGGGATACTGGAGCAAGTGCTCCAACGTTAAAAATTTGGAAAATTGTATTACCAAAAATTCCACCAGCTATTAGCGCTAAAATTAAAATTGGTTTTAAAAGCGCAAAAGGAAAATAAACCTCGTGAATTCCACCAAAAAAATGAATTGGAATAGAAGAAGTTGCCTGTGCTTTTGTAGTTTCTTGCTTCGAAAATATTAGATAAAAAAGCAAAATTCCTAGCCCAGGCCCAGGATTTGATTCTAATAAAAATAAAATAGACTTACCTGTTTCGTTTACCTGAAGTGCTCCTAATGTTGTAAAAACACCGTGATTTATAGCATTATTTAGAAAAAGAATTTTTGCAGGCTCGATAATTAAAGCTATTAATGGATATAATTTATACTCTCCCATTTTTGCCGTTAAAAATCCAAGCGATTTAATAAAATAACCAACCAAATAAATCGATAAATAATAAACAGGGAAGAGAAGAACAAAGCCTAAAAGTCCAAGATAAAAATTATTGATTAACATTTGATAGCCACTTGGAATTTTTTGAATTCAAAATTTTTCACTATGCTTTAAAATTAAGGCGGAAATTGGACCAAAAAGCATAACAGAAACCAACATCGGTGCTGTTCCGCCAGTAATTTTTATGAAAATTTCTGATTGCCCAGAGGCAACTGCGGCGATTGCAATTATTCCAGCAATTGCTCCGCCGCGTAATTTATAAATTTTATACCCACCAAGAAAACAAATTAAAATTGGAATTACATAAACAATTCCGAACCCAACCATTGTTGCAAGTTCTTGATTTGGCGCTCAACCAGTCGGAATAAAAAATGAAGTTAACAATCCTCAGGCAATAAAAACGCCAATAAGCGGCATAATCATTTGCCCTAAAAGTGAGCCGAATGCCTGAATTTTAGTTTTAAGTGTTTTGACCAAATTAGCCATAAAATCTCCTTTTTTTTGGTATAATTTTTAAAAATGAGTATTAATTTAATTAATCAACTTTCATTGTTATTAAAACAAAATCGGAATTTTATTGATAAGGAAATCGCCGGTTTTTTGCTTTCAAATATTGAAAAAATAATGTCCTTAAAATTAAAAATAATTGCCGAAAACGCAAATTGTTCAACTGCTTCAGTTATAAAATTTTGTAAAAAACTAGGTTTTAAGGGGCTAAAAGATTTATTACCAGCTCTGGATCGTAATTATTCATACTTAAATTTCCAAAATAAACGTTATTCTGAGAACAAAATTAACCAAAAAAATCAAATTTTAAGTAAATATCATATGATGATAATGAATAATCTTGATAAAATTTATAATCTAAACTATAATTCGATGATAAAATTTGTAAAATTATTACAAAAAACTCGACATATAATGCTTTTTGGGAAAGGTTCAAATTTAGAATCTATCAATATTTTTGCAAATTATTTATCAAAATTACAATATCATATCGATTATCATTATGATTTTGAAGTTCAGCAAAAATGGACTGAAAAATCAATCGATTCAAGTGTTTGTATTTTTTTTAGTTTCTCCGGAATGCATTCAATAATTGATGAATTAGTTAGTAAAATGAGAGCAAAAAGTTGCATAATTGTCTCTTTTACTGGAAATTTTGAAAGTAATTTATATAAGCAATCTTTAATTAGTTTTTTAACTTTTAAAAATGAAGATGTTCTTGAAAACCACACTTCTGCACGTATTTCTTTTATATATTTAGTAATGCAAATTATTAATTTGCTGAAAAATTAGTCGGTATTTTTTGTATACCACAATCAATTTTAAGTTTTTAAAAGGATAATTTAAGTTTTTAAAATTAATTTTACAAAAAGTAATTTTTATTTCTTTTTTATTTTAAATTTTTTTAAAAAATAAAAAAAGACTAATTCACTTTAACATTTTATGTTAATTTGAATTAGTCTTTAAATTAAAAAAATTTTCTAATTTTTAAAACCAACAAAAGGTAGCAATTTAAAAATTATACTTTAATTTATAGTGTTTTTTATTTTTGGAGCATTAAAATTTTAAAAATATAAATAGATAATTTTTTTATAGTAAATTTGAAAAAATCATTCTTAAGCGGGTTTAGCTCGATTTTTAAAGTGTTTTTTAATAATTCCATCAATTATGAAAACAAAATAAACAAAAAGGCTCAAACCTAAAATTATATATTTCCCAGCTTTTGGAATCAGACCAAGAATCCCGGGAATATAACCAATAAAATAGTCAGTATCTCCTCAATTTAGCGTAATTAGTGATTGTTTATTAGTCCCTTTTATTAAATTTCCAAGTTCATTTGTAACTAATGGCACTCAATTTCCAAGACCAAAAAATACAGGAATAAAAGTGATAATTAACCCACCAACAAAAGAACCAATAACTGCCCCTCATATTCCGCCTTTGATATTTCCAAAAACTCCAGAAGTTGCCCCTAGAAAAAAATGAGGTACAAGTCCTGGTAGAATTATTGCCGGAATAAGTGCTGAATATCCAAGTCCAAGGGTAATAAAAAATCCAATAATTCCGGCAAAAAAAGAAGAAATAAAGCCAATAATTATCGCATTTGGGGCATAAGGGAAAACCACTGGACAATCAACAGCAACTTTTGCATTTTTAATTAATTTATCAGAAAATCCTTTAAACATCGGCACTAATTCACCAATAAAAAGTCTAACTCCAAAAAGGATAATTTCAACTCCGGCCGTAAAAGTAAAAGCCGAAATTATCATTGTAACCACCCAATTTTTTTGTGCTAAAATACTAATTACACCTGCATCGGCAGCTTTGTCAAATTTTCCTAACTCATATAAAATACCTGCAGGTAAAAAAGCAAAAATATAAAATAAGAAAACTGTCAGTGAAATTGAAACTAAAGTATTTCGAAAAAAATACAGTGACTGGGGAAATTTAATTTCTTCGGTTGAAAGTGGCTTTTTTTTGGCAATTTTTGCAATTCCTTGACCAATTAGTCCTGAAAGGGCATAACCAAATCCGCCAGTATGACCTAGGGCAATTTCATTTGTGCCGGTAATTTGGAACATATATTTTTGCTGAACTGACGGTGAAACTACCATATAAATCGCCAAAATACTTGATCCAGCAATCAATGCCATTGCAAAATCACTCGAATTATTTTGAAAATCATAACCCGAAGTATACATAACAACGGCTAACATCAGTGACGAATAATATAAAACATGCCCAGAAAGATAGACATATTTTAGTCGCGAAAAGGTTGCAAGAATAATATTTAAAATCATTGCAATCACCATAATTAGCGAGCCTAAAGTAGCAATACTTGGCAGACTTTCAGTGAGAGCGCCAGCAAAAGCATCATTATTTGGAATCACCCCGTTTAAATTATAAACCCTTTGAAAAAGCGGTTGGAAAAAATTAAGTGAGGAAACTAAAACTCCAGCACCACCACCTAAGACAAGAAAACCAACACTAACTTTAAAGGAACTTATAATGATTTGTGAAAAACTTTTACGCATTGCAACTGCGCCGATTAGACTAAAAAGTCCAACTAAAAGCGCCGGTGTGCCCACAAAATCTTTTAAAAAATTTAAAAGTCAGAGGCCAAAATTCATAAATTATCCTTTCTTTTAGGTTATTTTTAAAGTTTTTTTTAATTTTATCTCGAGTTCTTCTTTTGATAAAATATTAGTCAAAATTACCATTTTACTTTTATCAAAAGCTAAACTTGGGGCAACATCAGCGCCGATTATAACTAAATCAACACCAAAAGAATCAAAACTGGAAATATTAGTATGCTCAACTGAGTCATAATTTATCTTTAATTTTTCAAGGACAGATTTAACATTTAGCTCTAAAAGTAGTGAAGATCCTAGTCCTGAACCACAAACACATTTAATTTTCATTTTTTAAACCTTTGTATTTTTTAATAATTTTATAAAATTCCGTAATTGAATTAGCCGCATAAATCTCCTTTTTAAAAGATGAATTTCCAAAAAAAGTGGCAAATTCCTTAATTAAATAGATATGATCATCAGCATTTGGTGCGCTTAAGGTAAAAATAATTTTTGCTTTTTTATCGCTTTGATTATTAAAAACTATCATTTTATCAAGAACTAAAATCGAAACTCCAACTTTTAGGCAATAATTCCCAACTGGGGCATGCAAAAGTGCAACTCCTTCTTCAAGAACATAATAGGCTCCAAATTTTTTTGTTTGCTCGATAATTGCCTTTTCGAGGTCAAATGTTGCAATTTTATTTTCTACTAAGATTTTTACACCTTCATAAATGGCTTGAATTCAATTACTTATTTGCACAAATTTAGTAAGTTTTTCATTAAAAAGTTCCATTTTCCTACCCACGATTGATAAAAGCAATTGTTAAAAATAAGATAAATGCAAGTAAAAGAACAAAAACAAAAGCGAAAAAAACAATTCAACCAGATTTTTCAGAAGTTTTTTGCTGTATCTGTTTTGGTTTTGGCATTGATTTAATGTAAAAGAATTTATTAGGATTTTTTTCTAAAGTGATTTTTTCGCTTGCTGATTTTTGTAATAATTTTTCAAGTTCAATTAAACTTTTGCCCTCAAGTTCGTTAATTTTAAAGTCATATAATTCAACAAGTTGGGTTTTTAATTCTTTTTTTGTCATTTTAACGGCCTAAATTATTAATTTTTTTAACTAAATTTTGGAATAAAAATGGATAAAATAAAAAATATTTTTTAAAAAAGGCTAATTTTTTATACTTTAGATATGAAAAAACAACTCTAAATTCGTTTTTTTCCAATTTTGAGTTTAATTCAACCTTTGTTTTTTTATAAGCTAGGGTATAAAATTTTCCATTTAAAACAAAATCAAGCAATATCACAAAAATACTTAAAACCAAAAAACCACCACTAATTCATAAAAAATTAAGAAATCCAAACAAAAAACTTAGATGAAAAGCTGCAAAAAAACTTGAAAAAACAAGCAAATCAATTAAATTATCCTTTTTTAAAAGGTAAAAATTATAGAAAAAGGCTAAATTTACAACCCCATAAATATGATTTTCTAAGTAAAAATTAGGGATTTTTATTATTTTTTTTTTAATTCAGATAGGTTTTAGAAAAAAATCGTTAATTAATAAAATAGAAAAATTTTGCTGATATTTTTCTATAAAATCCTTTTTTATCACTTCAAGATCTAATTTAGTAGAAATTTCCAATTTCGAATATTTAATTTTTAAATTAACTCTATAAATGAAAAAGATAAAAAATTGAATTAGAAAAAAAATAATTAAAGTAAACAAAATATATCAAGAAGAACTTTTAATCATTTTTGTTTTTATTAAATTTGTTAATTTGACTAAAATAATCAATTATTTTTGTCGGGTTATAAATTTTTTTACCCGATTTTCTTAGTTTTTGAATCACATCATTTTGACTTCAAAGTTCAAATTTTGTTTTATTTTCAATTTTTTGAAAATCAAGCCGATCATCAACTAAAATAACCATTTTTGCGTAAGTAAATTTTTTCATTAAAAATTTAAAAAGTGATTCAAACTGACTTTTTGAAAAATAAGACTGTTTTATCAATCTACCTTTTTTTAAAAAACTAATGCTTTGATCAATTATTACTTTTTCTACCCCAAATTGGTAAGTTATGATATTTGAAACAAAAAAAAGCTCTGATTCATTAACAATAAAACCTGGTAAAATCGAATAATTTCGCCTTGAAAACCGATTTTTTATTAACAAATTTGTCATAATTTTCACATCAGCAGAAGCATTTATAATTTCCAGTGCGTTAATTGTTGATTTTTCAGTAGAAATTAGTTTGTTCTCAAAATTGTTCCTGGGATTTTTCTCAAATAATCTTTTAATAATAAAGAAAACCAAAATCAAAAAAAGTAAGCCAATTGTTGCATATAAAACAATGTTAATTAATTGCATTTTTTTGTTTTTTGCCAAAGTTTTGAAAATTCTAAAAAATTTTCGTAAGAAAAAATTATATTACCTCCAATTGCAACATCCACTTTTTTTCTTAGAAAATCATTTCAATTATATTTTCGAAGGCCACCATCAGTATAAATTTTAATTTCCTTATTTAAAAAGCGAATTTGCTCAATTTTTGAAAATAGTTTGGAATTCAACATCTCACCCACCCCTCCAATTTTATTTATAGTCATTAATAAAACTACTTTTGCAAGGGAAATTATCTCACTGAAATGCTTAATTTTTTGTTTTGCTTGAATCATTAGACCAAAATTTATGTCCGGAAAATTTTGATTTAATTTTTCAAAGCTTGACTTTGTAATTTGTTCAGCAGGTAAAAAAATTGTCCTAAAGCCAATTTTGACTAATTTTTCAATTTTTTCAATTGAATTTACACACATTAAATGTGCATCAAATTCAATTTTTGGGAATAATTTAATTAAATATTCAGCAATTTGATAATTAGCACCAAAATTGGGCACATAAATTCCATCTGCAAAATCAATATGACAATATTTTAAGCCTAAAATTTGTAATTTTTTTAAAATTTTGATAACACTGAACAAATTTAGTGCCATAATACTTTGGGAATAATCTATTTTTAGCCTCCTTTGGGGTAAAAATACCCCAAATTTAATTTTACTTTTTTTTTTTTTTTTTTTTGCAAGCATCTTTAAAATTTTTTTCATTCCAACCGAAAAAAATTAAAAAATCATTTGTTTTCTATAAAAAACAGGGAGCAATGTTTAAATTAGTATATTAATTTTTGGCACTATCAAAAAAGGTGTGACAAAATGAAATAATGCAAATCTACAGCTGAAGATGAATCTAAATATATCAAAATTGCCAATCTAAAGGTTAAAAATCGCAATTTTGGATTTTACAGAAGAATTTAGCCAAATTTATAAAAAAGAAAAATGCAAAATAGACACAAAGAGTCAATTTTGGATGTATATGAAACAATTTAATAAGAAATTGAAATATAATTAAAAAACAATTAGAAATTATTTTCCCTAATCGGTTAAATAATGTAAAATTAAATTAGATTTCTATTTGAAAAATCCCTAAAAAATTTAAAACACAAAATTATGAACACTCACTTTTTTAGTTTTAAAATTTTAACATATATTAAAAACTTTTTAGGGAAAATACCTAAAAATATTATATTTTAAAAGAATAAGTTATTATGTTAATCAATCGCTAAAAATAAATTACACTAAAATTCAGGCACATTTTTGCAAATAAACATAATTTCAACTATCAAAATTACTATTTTTAAATAGATAAAAATGAAAAACAAGTTAAGAATTTTAAAAATAAACTTAAATCTTTTGTCTTTAAATTTATTAATTAATAAAAAGATCTACGATTCCCCTTCTATCTCAAGATATTTTTTATTTTTATGACCGCGAAAATCTACTCTTGCAATTTCTTCATAATATTGATCTCTGCCATCCAAATCCCTAGAAAAGGGAGTGTGTTCTTCTAGAATTAATTCTTTTTCTTGTTGGCTATATAAATTAGTATTTTCTAGAAAGTCTGTAAAACGATGAAATTCATGGTCTATTTCTTTTAGATATTTATTCAATGCATCCCGATATAAAATTAATTCTTCCCTCGATGATTCAATCACATTTTTAGATAAATTGTTATATCTTGGTGATCTAGAAACAAAAAATTCGGGATCCATGCCATCACGCAGAAAAATATCTTGTTCAAGTTTGACCAATTTTTGTTTAAAATAATATTTTAAAATTTCGTATTTACCTTGATAAATATTATCATATAAATTTGAATGACCAAATCAGTAATAAATTTTTTGATTATCAACATACAATAAAATGAAATTTTTTAATGCAATTGGCAAAATTCATCCTTCGCCTGATCCATAGGCGGGGTAGTAATATGGTTTAAATCAAAAAACTGGCTTTTTTGAATCAAATTGGGAAATTATTTCATCAAAAAGTCCGTATTCTTGCCCGCCGAAGTAAAAAATTTCGAAATTTTCAAGTTTTAATTTCGCCCATCTTGGCAGAATTAAATAATCAGGTTTATCGGGGTAAAAATATTGACCTTCAATTTCATATTTTGGGCCAAATAAAATTTGCAACAAATAGATTAATTCAATTTTATTTGTCCAATTATTCACACTATCATAATAAGTTTGGCCTCTTTCACCAAAAAGTTCGATGCAATATTTTCGATATTCTGGGCCAAATTTATCAAATCAACTAAGAATAAATTTATCACGATTTTCAATATTTAAGTTAAGCTTTTTAATCCCGTATTTTTCAAATTTTTTAAGCAAATTTTCATAAGTTTCAAAAGTAAATACATTTTGAATTGGTTGAATTTGGGTTTTTTCACTAAAATTATAATTCTCTTTTAATAACAAATTGTAAATATTTTCTACATTTTGCCCTAAATATGCTTTATTTATATCTACAAACTTTGAATTATATTCATATCTATTTGATAAAAAATCAAAGATTTTTTCGTGATAATTTGCTAAATTTTTTGGTTTTGCATAAGGAACACTTTCCTGTATTTCCTTAATAATTAAAGCTTCAATTTCTCTAAATTCGCTTTTTGATTTAAACATTTTTGAAAAGACAGCCGGATAAGAGATTGAAAATTCGCATTTTTCAATATCATCAAAGTTTTCAAAGACAACAGCAACAACTTCTTCAAAACCTTTACCGTCGTATAAATAATCATATAAACCACGAAGTTCATCGATAAAATCAAAATTTTCTTTTCCATTTTTATCACAATATTCATTGTTTGCTCAACCGCCAATTAAACACCTAATATCATTATAAAAATGGAAATTATTGAGCCTTTTGGAGAAAAATGCACTTTTTGTGATATCTTCTAGTTTTAAATTATAAATATAATCTTCTTGTTTATAATTTAAACTAATAATTCTTTCAATTGGGTTAGGATCGAAAACGTCATAATTAAGGTAATTGAATAAAAAATCTGGAATTTCATAATACTCATCATTACAATTAGACGATAAATGAATTTCATGCTCAACTATGTTTCGAATTGAACAACGACTTTTAATATTAACTTCTATATATTTTAGTTTTTTTAACTGTTTTTTTGCCTTAGATAATGAATTTATCAGCTTTTCCATATAAAAAATGCACCTTTTCAATATTTAACATTTTTTTTCTTTTTATAAATTCGCGCTTTATGCCCCTTTTCTCATACCCTATCATTCTTAATCTCCTTACATGATAACTGGGAAAATATATTTTTATGTATGGCTTGTGATTTTTCTCTGCTCTTGGTTGAATATCAAACTCATTTTTAGGGTTAGTTCAATCAATAGCATCATTAGCTAGTCCTTCCCCAACAACAAAGCGATCTTTAGTAAAACCGATATCCTTATTTAAATTATTATTTGGATCTGTTAGCCTTCCATTTCCTAGAACCAAATTTGCTGTATCTTTTGTTTTTTCAGCCAAAGTTCTCATAACTAATTCGTTATGTGAATAAAAATCAATAGGGGAATTTAATTTTTCCCTGATATAATCACGGTCATCTTGATTCATTTTATCTTTTATTAAACTAGGCAGCAAATTATCAATAACAATTTGAGTTAATACTGATTGGGCTAGCAAACTCCCAACGGCTAAAATTCAGGCTTGAGTTGCTGATATTTCTTCCTGACTAATAACAAAATAAGGTTTTAAGTTTTCAGTCTGAAAATTAAAAAATCAAGCAAGATGGATTCCCGTGTATTTTTTTAATTTTTCTTTATCTTTTACAATAGAAAGTTTTAAAGTCGTTGCCTTTGCTTTTGTTTTAATGCTAGACTCGCCTTTTTCTTTTGGCAATTTTTCTAAGTCAACCACAATTGAGCTTTCAGTTCTTGAAATAATCGGGCTATAATCAACTGGCGAATACTCACTTCTGCCGTTATCAATTCATCTACGTAGGCTATCAACAACTTTTGGAACAGTTTTTACAGCTGCTACAGTAGCTGTTGTTGCTGCTACTGCAGCAATGGCAGCTGCAACAGCTTTTGTAATAAATGGAATAAAAGGAAGAAGGAAAAAGAAGGTTTTTTCAACCCGAGTTTGATTTTGAAGTTCTCTAAAGTCAAAAACGTGACCTTCAAATTTTAGTTTTGGTATACCTTTTTCAAAATAGAGTTCAGCTTTTTTGTTAACAAATTCAAGTGAAGCACTATTTAAAATTACCTGACCATCTTGATTAATTTGAATTTTAATATCATCTAGATTAGGAGTCTCTGAATGAGTGCTTGTTTTGTTTAGATGTGTTTGGGTTTTTTTAATATTTGCGTTGATAACAAGCGAATTTTGTTGGTTTTTGGTTGAAACAATTTGGACTAAATCATCAAAATTTAGCGGTTTTTTTGAATTTAATAAATCTATATCACGGGTTTCGAGTTTAAAATCTGAATAGCTTTTTGTATTTTGAAAATGTCAAAGAGGGCCAAAAACACTTAGTGTCAGTGAAAAGAAACCGACAATATTAGTGATAAACTTAAAAAGTTTCAGTTTTTTCTTCATGTTTTTTCTTTTTAAAATTATAACATGTATTTATTTCTGAAAATATCATTTAAAAATATTGTATTTTAAAAGAATAAATTAATACAAATTAGCATGCTAATTTTAGACATCTTCAAAAAAGTGTGTCAAAATAAACAATACAGATTCACAGTTGAAGACAAATTTAAGTACATTAAAATTGTCAAATCTAAGGGGTTAAAAATCGCAATTTTACATTTTGCAGAAGAATTTAGCCAAATTTATAAAAAAGAAAAATGCAAAATAGACACAAAGAGTCAATTTTGGATGTATATGAAACAATTTAATAAGAAATTGAAATATAATTAAAAAACAATTAGAAATTATTTTCCCTAATCGGTTAAATAATGTAAAATTAAATTAGATTTCTATTTGAAAAATCCCTAAAAAATTTAAAACACAAAATTATGAACACTCACTTTTTTAGTTTTAAAATTTTAACATATATTAAAAACTTTTTAGGGAAAATACCTAAAAATATTATATTTTAAAAGAATAAGTTATTATGTTAATCAATCGCTAAAAATAAATTACACTAAAATTCAGGCACATTTTTGCAAATAAACATAATTTCAACTATCAAAATTACTATTTTTAAATAGATAAAAATGAAAAACAAGTTAAGAATTTTAAAAATAAACTTAAATCTTTTGTCTTTAAATTTATTAATTAATAAAAAGATCTACGATTCCCCTTCTATCTCAAGATATTTTTTATTTTTATGACCGCGAAAATCTACTCTTGCAATTTCTTCATAATATTGATCTCTGCCATCCAAATCCCTAGAAAAGGGAGGGTGTTCTTCTAGAATTAATTCTTTTTCTTGTTGGCTATATAAATTAGTATTTTCTAGAAAGTCTGTAAAACGATCAAATTCATGGTCTATTTCTTTTAGATATTTATTCAATGCATCCCGATATAAAATTAATTCTTCCCTCGATGATTCAATCACATTTTTAGATAAATTGTTATATCTTGGTGATCTAGAAACAAAAAATTCGGGATCCATGCCATCACGCAGAAAAATATCTTGTTCAAGTTTGACCAATTTTTGTTTAAAATAATATTTTAAAATTTCGTATTTACCTTGATAAATATTATCATATAAATTTGAATGACCAAATCAGTAATAAATTTTTTGATTATCAACATACAATAAAATGAAATTTTTTAATGCAATTGGCAAAATTCATCCTTCGCCTCCACAATCAACGGAGTAGTAAGATGGTTTAAATCAAAAAACTGGCTTTTTTGAGTCAAATTGGGAAATTATTTCATCAAAAAGTCCGTATTCTTGCCCACCAAAGTAAAAAATTTCGAAATTTTCAAGTTTTAATTTCCCCCATCTTGGCAGAATTAAATAATCAGGTTTATTGGGGTAAAAATATTGATCTTCAATTTCATATTTTGGGCCAAATAAAATTTGCAACAAATAGATTAATTCAATTTTATTTGTCCAATTATTCAAATTATCATAATAAGTTTGGCCTCTTTTACCAAAAAGTTCGATGCAATATTTTCGATATTCTGGGCCAAATTTATCAAATCAACTAAGAATAAATTTATCACGATTTTCAATATTTAAGTTAAGCTTTTTAATCCCGTATTTTTCAAATTTTTTAAGCAAATTTTCATAAGTTTCAAAAGTAAATACATTTTGAATTGGTTGAATTTGGGTTTTTTCACTAAAATTATAATTCTCTTTTAATAACAAATTGTAAATATTTTCTACATTTTGCCCTAAATATGCTTTATTTATATCTACAAACTTTGAATTATATTCATATCAATTTGATAAAAAATCAAAGATTTTTTCGTGATAATTTGCTAAATTTTTTGGTTTTGCATAAGGAACACTTTCCTGTATTTCCTTAATAATTAAAGCTTCAATTTCTCTTAATTCGCTTTTTGATTTAAACATTTTTGAAAAGACAGCCGGATAAGAGATTGAAAATTCGCATTTTTCAATATCATCAAAGTTTTCAAAGACAACAACAACAACTTCTTCAAAACCTTTACCGTCTAAATAATCATATAAACCACGAAGTTCATCGATAAAATCAAAATTTTCTTTTCCATTTTTATCACAATATTCATTGTTTGCTCAACCGCCAATTAAACACCTAATATCATTATAAAAATGGAAATTATTGAGCCTTTTGGAGAAAAATGCACTTTTTGTGATATCTTCTAGTTTTAAATTATAAATATAATCTTCTTGTTTATAATTTAAACTAATAATTCTTTCAATTGGGTTAGGATAGAAGCCATTACTAAGGTAATATAATAAAAAATTTTCATAATAATACTCATAATTACAATTAGACGATAAACGAACTTCATGATCAACTATATTTCGAATTGAACAACGACTTTTAATATTAATTTCTATATATTTTAGTTTTTTTAACTGTTTTTTTGCCTTAGATAATGAATTTATCAGCTTCTCCATATAAAAAATGCACCTTTTCAATATTTAACATTTTTTTTCTTTTTATAAATTCGCGCTTTATGCCCCTTTTTTCATACCCTATCATTCTTAATCTCCTTACATGATAACTGGGAAAATATATTTTTATGTATGATTGTTTATTTTGAGTTTTACTTGGTTGAATATCAAACTCATTTTTAGGGTTAGTTCAATCAATAGCATCATTAGCTAACCCTTCCCCAACAACAAAACGATCTTTAGTAAAACCGATATCTTTATTTAAATTATTATTTGGATCTGTTAGCCTTCCATTTCCTAGAATCAAATTTGCTGTATCTTTTGTTTTTTCAGCCAAATCTCACATAACTAATTCGTTATGTGAATAAAAATCAATAGGGGAATTTAATTTTTCCCTGATATAATCACGGTCATCTTGATTCATTTTATCTTTTATTAAACTAGGCAGCAAATTATCAATAACAATTTGAGTTAATACTGATTGGGCTAGCAAACTCCCAACGGCTAAAATTCAGGCTTGAGTTGCTGATATTTCTTCTTGACTAATAACAAAATAAGGTTTTAAGTTTTCAGTCTGAAAATTAAAAAATCAAGCAAGATGGATTCCCGTGTATTTTTCTAATTTTTCTTTATCTTTTACAATAGAAAGTTTTAAAGTCGTTGCCTTTGCTTTTGTTTTAATGCTAGACTCGCCTTTTTCTTTTGGCAATTTTTCTAAGTCAACCACAATTGAGCTTTCAGTTCTTGAAATAATCGGGCTATAATCAACTGGCGAATACTCACTTCTGCCGTTATCAATTCATCTACGTAGGCTATCAACAACTTTTGGAACAGTTTTTACAGCTGCTACAGTAGCTGTTGTTGCTGCTACTGCAGCAATGGCAGCTGCAACAGCTTTTGTAATAAATGGAATAAAAGGAAGAAGGAAAAAGAAGGTTTTTTCAACCCGAGTTTGATTTTGAAGTTCTCTAAAGTCAAAAACGTGACCTTCAAATTTTAGTTTTGGTATACCTTTTTCAAAATAGAGTTCAGCTTTTTTGTTAACAAATTCAAGTGAAGCACTATTTAAAATTACCTGACCATCTTGATTAATTTGAATTTTAATATCATCTAGATTAGGAGTCTCTGAATGAGTGCTTGTTTTGTTTAGATGTGTTTGGGTTTTTTTAATATTTGCGTTGATAACAAGCGAATTTTGTTGGTTTTTGGTTGAAACAATTTGGACTAAATCATCAAAATTTAGCGGTTTTTTTGAATTTAATAAATCTATATCACGGGTTTCGAGTTTAAAATCTGAATAGCTTTTTGTATTTTGAAAATGTCAAAGAGGGCCAAAAACACTTAGTGTCAGTGAAAAGAAACCGACAATATTAGTGATAAACTTAAAAAGTTTCAGTTTTTTCTTCATGTTTTTTCCTTTTAAAATTATAACATGTATTTAAGAATTTTTCTGAAAATATCATTTAAAAATATTGTATTTTAAAAGAATAAATTAATACAAATTAGCATGCTAATTTTAGACATCTTCAAAAAAGTGTGTCAAAATAAACAATACAGATTCACAGTTGAAGACAAATTTAAGTACATTAAAATTGTCAAATCTAAAGGTTAAAAATCGCAATTTTGGATTTTACAGAAGAATTTAGCCAAATTTATAAAAAAGAAAAATGCAAAATAGACACAAAGAGTCAATTTTGGATGTATATGAAACAATTTAATAAGAAATTGAAATATAATTAAAAAACAATTAGAAATTATTTTCCCTAATCGGTTAAATAATGTAAAATTAAATTAGATTTCTATTTGAAAAATCCCTAAAAAATTTAAAACACAAAATTATGAACACTCACTTTTTTAGTTTTAAAATTTTAACATATATTAAAAACTTTTTAGGGAAAATACCTAAAAATATTATATTTTAAAAGAATAAGTTATTATGTTAATCAATCGCTAAAAATAAATTACAATAAAACTCAGGCACATTTTTGCAAATAAACATAATTTCAACTATCAAAATTACTATTTTTAAATAGATAAAAATGAAAAACAAGTTAAGAATTTTAAAAATAAACTTAAATCTTTTGTCTTTAAATTTATTAATTAATAAAAGGATCTACGATTCCCCTTCTATCTCAAGATATTTTTTATTTTTATGACCGCGAAAATCTACTCTTGCAATTTCTTCATAATATTGATTTCTGCCATCCAAATCCCTAGAAAAGGGAGGGTGTTCTTCTAGAATTAATTCTTTTTCTTGTTGGCTATATAAATTAGTATTTTCTAGAAAGTCTGTAAAACGATCAAATTCATGGTCTATTTCTTTTAGATATTTATTCAATGCATCCCGATATAAAATTAATTCTTCCCTCGATGATTCAATCACATTTTTAGATAAATTGTTATACCTTGGTGATCTAGAAACAAAAAATTCGGGATCCATGCCATCACGCAGAAAAATATCTTGTTCAAGTTTGACCAATTTTTGTTTAAAATAATATTTTAAAATTTCGTATTTACCTTGATAAATATTATCATATAAATTTGAATGACCAAATCAGTAATAAATTTTTTGATTATCAACATACAATAAAATGAAATTTTTTAATGCAATTGGCAAAATTCATCCTTCGCCTCCACAATCAACGGAGTAGTAAGATGGTTTAAATCAAAAAACTGGCTTTTTTGAGTCAAATTGGGAAATTATTTCATCAAAAAGTCCGTATTCTTGCCCACCAAAGTAAAAAATTTCGAAATTTTCAAGTTTTAATTTCCCCCATCTTGGCAGAATTAAATAATCAGGTTTATTGGGGTAAAAATATTGATCTTCAATTTCATATTTTGGGCCAAATAAAATTTGCAACAAATAGATTAATTCAATTTTATTTGTCCAATTATTCAAATTATCATAATAAGTTTGGCCTCTTTTACCAAAAAGTTCGATGCAATATTTTCGATATTCTGGGCCAAATTTATCAAATCAACTAAGAATAAATTTATCACGATTTTCAATATTTAAGTTAAGCTTTTTAATCCCGTATTTTTCAAATTTTTTAAGCAAATTTTCATAAGTTTCAAAAGTAAATACATTTTGAATTGGTTGAATTTGGGTTTTTTCACTAAAATTATAATTCTCTTTTAATAACAAATTGTAAATATTTTCTACATTTTGCCCTAAATATGCTTTATTTATATCTACAAACTTTGAATTATATTCATATCAATTTGATAAAAAATCAAAGATTTTTTCGTGATAATTTGCTAAATTTTTTGGTTTTGCATAAGGAACACTTTCCTGTATTTCCTTAATAATTAAAGCTTCAATTTCTCTTAATTCGCTTTTTGATTTAAACATTTTTGAAAAGACAGCCGGATAAGAGATTGAAAATTCGCATTTTTCAATATCATCAAAGTTTTCAAAGACAACAACAACAACTTCTTCAAAACCTTTACCGTCTAAATAATCATATAAACCACGAAGTTCATCGATAAAATCAAAATTTTCTTTTCCATTTTTATCACAATATTCATTGTTTGCTCAACCGCCAATTAAACACCTAATATCATTATAAAAATGGAAATTATTGAGCCTTTTGGAGAAAAATGCACTTTTTGTGATATCTTCTAGTTTTAAATTATAAATATAATCTTCTTGTTTATAATTTAAACTAATAATTCTTTCAATTGGGTTAGGATAGAAGCCATTACTAAGGTAATATAATAAAAAATTTTCATAATAATACTCATAATTACAATTAAACAATAACTGAACTTCATGATCAACTATATTTCGAATTGAACAACGACTTTTAATATTAATTTCTATATATTTTAGTTTTTTTAACTGTTTTTTTGCCTTAGATAATGAATTTATCAGCTTCTCCATATAAAAAATGCACCTTTTCAATATTTAACATTTTTTTTCTTTTTATAAATTCGCGCTTTATGCCCCTTTTCTTATCCCCTATCATTCTTAATCTCCTTACATGATAACTGGGAAAATATATTTTGACGTATGATTGATTATTTTGAGCTTTACTTGGTTGAATATCAAACTCATTTTTAGGGTTAGTTCAATCAATAGCATCATTAGCTAGCCCTTCCCCAACAACAAAACGATCTTTAGTAAAACCGATATCTTTATTTAAATTATTATTTGAATCTGTTAGCCTTCCATTTCTTAGAACCAAATTTGCTGTATCTTTTGTTTTTTCAGCCAAAGTTCTCATAACTAATTCGTTATGTGAATAAAAATCAATAGGGGAATTTAATTTTTCCCTGATATAATCACGGTCATCTTGATTCATTTTATCTTTTATTAAACTAGGCAGCAAATTATCAATAACAATTTGAGTTAATACTGATTGGGCTAGCAAACTCCCAACGGCTAAAATTCAGGCTTGAGTTGCTGATATTTCTTCTTGACTAATAACAAAATAAGGTTTTAAGTTTTCAGTCTGAAAATTAAAAAATCAAGCAAGATGGATTCCCGTGTATTTTTCTAATTTTTCTAATTTTTCTTTATCTTTTACAATAGAAAGTTTTAAAGTCGTTGCCTTTGCTTTTGTTTTAATGCTAGACTCGCCTTTTTCTTTTGGCAATTTTTCTAAGTCAACCACAATTGAGCTTTCAGTTCTTGAAATAATCGGGCTATAATCAACTGGCGAATACTCACTTCTGCCGTTATCAATTCATCTACGTAGGCTATCAACAACTTTTGGAACAGTTTTTACAGCTGCTACAGTAGCTGTTGTTGCTGCTACTGCAGCAATGGCAGCTGCAACAGCTTTTGTAATAAATGGAATAAAAGGAAGAAGGAAAAAGAAGGTTTTTTCAACCCGAGTTTGATTTTGAAGTTCTCTAAAGTCAAAAACGTGACCTTCAAATTTTAGTTTTGGTATACCTTTTTCAAAATAGAGTTCAGCTTTTTTGTTAACAAATTCAAGTGAAGCACTATTTAAAATTACCTGACCATCTTGATTAATTTGAATTTTAATATCATCTAAATTAGGAGTCTCTGAATGAGTGCTTGTTTTGTTTAGATGTGTTTGGGTTTTTTTAATATTTGCATTGATAACAAGCGAATTTTGTTGGTTTTTGGTTGAAACAATTTGGACTAAATCATCAAAATTTAGCGGTTTTTTTGAATTTAATAAATCTATATCACGGGTTTCGAGTTTAAAATCTGAATAGCTTTTTGTATTTTGAAAATGTCAAAGAGGGCCAAAAACACTTAGTGTCAGTGAAAAGAAACCGACAATATTAGTGATAAACTTAAAAAGTTTCAGTTTTTTCTTCATGTTTTTTCCTTATTTATATATTCTTTAATTTTTAAAATTATTATTGATTTAAAATTATAAACATGTATTTAAGAATTTTTCTGAAAATATCATTTAAAAATATTGTATTTTAAAAGAATAAATTAATACAAATTAGCATGCTAATTTTAGACATCTTCAAAAAAGTGTGTCAAAATAAACAATACAGATTCACAGTTGAAGACAAATTTAAGTACATTAAAATTGTCAAATCTAAGGGGTTAAAAATCGCAATTTTACATTTTGCAGAAGAATTTATCCAAATTTATAAAAAAGAAAAATGCAAAATAGACACAAAGAGTCAATTTTGGATGTATATGAAACAATTTAATAAGAAATTGACACATAATTAAAAAACAATTAGAAATTATTTTCCCTAATCGGTTAAATAATGTAAAATTAAATTAAATTTCTATTTGAAAAATCCATAAAAATTTAAAACACAAAATTATGAATACTCCTTTTTTTTAGAATTGAACCTTTTAACTTTTTGCACATTTTAATTATTAACTTTAATTATAATAGTTTTAATATTCTGTGACATAATCAGAGCTTTTTAAATACTTTTAAGTTATAATATACCTTAAATTTGTTATTTATAAGACACCTTTAAATAAAAATGAAAAAATTTACTAAAAAATACGGCTTTATTGGTTTATTTTTGGCTCTAAATCTTGGAATTTTGTTGGCAAACGTTGCTTTGCTAACAAATAATTGAATAAAACTGAATCCAAAAGTTAATCTTGAAAGTCTTTTAAAGTCAATTGTTGAAATTAAGATTCAAAAAAATGAGGAAATTTCTTTTGCTACCGGTTTTGTTATAGATAATAAAATTATTACTAATAAACACATTCTTGAAAATAGCGATGAAATTGATATTTTTTATCGGCTTGCAAATGAAAAAGACTATAAAAAAACCAGAATTATAAAAATTTCACAAAACTATGACATATTAAGTTTGCAATTAAACACACAAGTTAAAAATCTTGAAATAGAAGAAAATTTTAATTATGCCGATGAAATTTTTACAATTGGAAACCCACATAATCTTGGCTTGACAATCAGCAAAGGCATTATTTCAGGAACTAATAAATTAGCAAATCAAAGTTTTGTTCGAACTAGTATCACAATTGAGCCAGGAAATAGTGGCGGACCTGTTTTAAATACTAAAAACAAAGTAATTGGGATAATGACTTTTCGCCTTATAAATGAAAAACCAGTTCAAGGTATTTCTTTTTTTCTCCCTTCAAGTCAAATAAAAGAGTTTTTAAATTCAAATTAAATTTTTAATATTCTAAATTATTTACTATCAAAAACCATTAAATTAATATACTCCAAATTATTAAAATTTGTGATTAAGTTTTACTCTAGTAAGAAATTGTAGTGCGCAAAAACTATTATTAAATCCTCTTTATTTTTTAAGATTTGAAAAGGTAATATTTCGACAAAGATAATAAAACGCCTCGTTAAGGCTCGGATGGGTATAAGCCATTTTTTGCAAGGGCAATTTGATTGACTAGAAGCGAAGCTTCTTCAAGGAAAATGTTACATCCAAGAATTTCAAAAGTTTTAGAATGGAAGAATAACTCGATAAAACCGGCTTCAATTTCGCCATTAGCGTGGGCACGGGGCAAATTTTTTGCAAAAATTTTTGCTTTTTGTACTTTTTGTACTTTTTGTACTTTTTGTACTTTTTGTACTTTTTGTACTTTTTGTACTTTTTGTACTTTTTGTACTTTTAAGAGTGTTTTTTTTGTTTATACTTGCTTTTGACAAATTAATTTTTTTTGGGCTAGTTGTTTTTTCTTTATTTTTATTTGAATTTAGAAATGTTTCAATATCTAAGTTTAATAATTCCATAATTCGTAATTCGTCCATTGCATCAAGTAAGGCATTATGTGTTTCAAAATAATTTTCATCTTTGGTTAACATTCTGTATATATCTTCTGCCTTTCATCCTCTTTTTAAATCGCCGTTTTTACTTGTTTCTGCATTTAATGGAATATATTTGTTAAATTGTTTGTTTTTAGCGAATATAGAAATATCGTTATGCTTGAATGACTTGTGCAATTCAGGCAAATGTCTAAAATCAAATTTTGTATATGAAAACCAATTTTTTACTTCATTAGATTTCAAGAAATAAATTAGTTGAACAATCATTTCTTCGCGTGTTTGAACAACATTAGCATCTTGTTTAAATTCAAGAGGAAGGGGAGCTAAAATATTACGGGCATACATTCCACCTACTGTTAAATTGTTTTTTATTATTCAATATTCTTTATCAAATCATTGAAAATCAGTGCTATCAGCAATTACGACTCCAACGGAAAAAACTTCACTTTGATAGTTTGTTTCTACATCAATTACAGCAATGTTTTTATTCACGTTAGTAATTTTTTGTTTTTTAATTGTTTCCATCTGATTCCTCAAATTCTTTTTTACTATTAGGTTTATAAGCTCCTTTTGAAATTGTTTGTGCGAGTTTTTCGCTAAATTCTTCTCGATTTTTGATTTGAATTTCATGCATTTCGTTATTTCTAATATTCCACAATATACCTTTTTCCTTTTCTAAGGCTAGCATATATGAAGCAGTTTGTAAAAAATGAGCAGTTGTTAAATTACTAACAAATTTAAGTTCATAAACTATATCATCCTTGATAACATCGGCTATTCCCTGAACTTGTATTTTAAGATTATTATCACTAAATTCCAATGAACATTCTTGTTGAATTATCTCGTCTTTTTCAAGCACTTTTGATAATTTTTTATGCATTTGATCAACAGCATTATCATCAACAAAATCGGGTGAAGCTTGTTTAATGTATCTTTCTTGTTGTGTTTCCAAATAAACAAGAAAGAGTGTTAAATCTTTTATTGAATTTCTTTCACTAATATAATCTTCATAGTTCTGTTTTAACTTTTTTATTTTTGCTGGTAGGTTATGAGATTTTTCAAAAAAATTGATAAGAAACCTAATTTCTTTATCTATATCCCAATCATCGAAATAAGATGCTTCAAGATAGATCCCTGCACATGGTGTAAGATCAATTAAATCATCGTGTGTTTTTGCTAGTATTTCGGTTGTATCTTCGGTTTTAATTTTTTTTACTTCAAGCATTTTGAACATATTCTGAAGATCAATATCATACTTGTGATCAAACATATCAGACATTAAAAATAAAACATGGTTTCTTTTTGTTAAATTTTTGGATTGTTTGATGATTTCTTCATTTAATAGTTTGTTTTCGTCTTTTGGATTTAAAAAGATAATTTTTTCTTTCCCTCTACTTGTTGCTACACAAAATATGTTTTTTACAATTTCATAATTTGCTGTAATTTGAATTAAGCGCTTTTCTCAATAATCTTTGGTAAAATTAAAAATAACACAAATAGGTCTTTCCAATCCTTTTGAGCTATCATATGTTGTAAAAATAGCCGAATTTTTTTTGGGAGACAAATTTGCGTCACTATCTCTTATAGAAGCATAAACGGTTTTTTTATTAAAAATATCCCTATGATTTTCTTCAAGATAATTTAAAACTTCTGTCATTTCATCATTAACTCGGGGCCCTAAACATAAGATATCAGCAGGTTTTTGTGTAGCCAAAAACTCCTTAATTTCTTCCAGTTCCATATATTGGATTTGACAATTTTCGTTGACTCCATTAATTGTTTTACCCCAAATTCGACCCAACATATTAGCGTGTTCTTTTGGCATTCTGAAGGAAAATGTTAAGCTAATTTTTTTATATGATCCTAAAAATTTATCAATAAAATCAGTAACATTTAATTTTGTATTATCGTAAATTTTCTGACTAATATCTCCAACTGCAACAATTTGTATATTAGGATTTTCTTGTTTTATTTTTTCCAATAACCAAGATATTTCTTCAGTAATATCTTGATATTCATCAATTAGTAGAACATCATAAGCGCCAACAGAAATGTTATTTCTTAAAAATATTCTAATTGAGTCTGCAGGAGAAGAATTAATACCATTTCTTCGCAAAAATCCATATGCAAATCCGTGATAATTTTGTACCATAACATTTTTGTTTTTAATCTTGTTTTTAGCTTCAAATTTTAATAGTTTATTGTAAGTTAAGTATAAAATTTTTTTATCAATAGGTAATTTGTCGCAGAGAACCTGAATCACTGTTGTTTTTCCACTTCCAATACAAGCATCAACTAGGATATTTTCCCCTTTTAATGCTAAATTAACAACATTTTGTTGCTCTTCTGTGAGTTTATCTGCAATATTTTCTGTTTTTTGTTTTTCAGTTTTTCTAGCCATAATTCCGTTAGTTATTAAGTGTAATTATTAATAATATTAATTTAAATTCAATTTTACTTTTTTTTTTTTTTTTTTTGCAAGTAATTCTATAATTTTTTTATGTAATTCTATAATTTTTTCTATTAAATAAAAAAAATTATAGAATTTTCATATTTTTATAAAAAATTAATAAACCTAATTTATTGATTTTTTAAAACTAATAAAAAAATATCCTTTTATCAATGGATATTTTTTTATTAACAAGCAAAACAAGAAAAATTTAAAAAATAAATTATTAAATCCTCTTTATTTTTTAAGATTTGAAAAGGTAATATTTCGACAAAGATAATAAAACGCCTCGTTAAGGCTCGGATGGGTATAAGCCATTTTTTGCAAGGGCAATTTGATTGACTAGAAGCGAAGCTTCTTCAAGGAAAATGTTACATCCAAGAATTTCAAAAGTTTTAGAATGGAAGAATAACTCGATAAAACCGGCTTCAATTTCGCCATTAGCGTGGGCACGGGGCAAATTTTTTGCAAAAATTTTTGCTTTTTGAAAATCAACATCCAAATTTAATAATTGTTTTTCTGTCTTCCCTACAGAAGCAATTTCCGGAATTGAATAAATTGCCCAAGGAATCAATTCTGCGCTAAATTCTTCATCAGAACTACCGAATAATATGTGCTTTGCAACAATATCACCATGTTTGTAGGCGGTTGATGAAAGCATCATTTGACCGGTAATGTCACCGATTGCATAAATATTTGGAACTGAAGTTTGCATAAATTTATTGGTTTTTAGAAATCCGCGGTTATCTAAATCAATTTTTAAACCGGAGAATCCGTCATTTTGGGACTGGCGACCGATTGCCAAAAGAATATTTTTGGTTGGATGGGCAAAAATTTCGCCTTCTTTTTCAAGTAAAAGTTGCCCATTTTCATATTTTTTGACTTTTGTTTTAGTAAAAATTTTCACTTTGTTTCTCTTTAGAACAAAATTTACCGCTTCCGCAATTGAATTATCAAAATTGGCAAAAATACGCTCATTTGCCTCAATTATTGTAATTTTTGCCCCAAAACTAGCATAAAAAACTGCAAATTCAAGCGAAATTGCCCCGCCACCAATTATTGTTAGTTCATCAAATTCAATTTTGCCTTTAAAAAAATCATCAGAATTGATTAAATTTGCTCTTTCAACACCTTCAATTTTAATTTTTCTTGGTTTAGCGCCTGTTGTATAACTAATTTTTCGAAGAAAAATTCTTCATTTTCCGATAAAACTGTATGATTTGATGTAACTTTTGCTTTTTTATTATAAAAATCAACACCAGAATTTTTTAATGCTTCTAAAATTGCGCCTTGTAATTTTAGTGAATTATTTTTTGCTCTTTGAAAAATTTGCTTAAAATCAAATTTCCCGTCTGAATTTAATCCAAATTTTTCTGCATTATCAAAATAAGATTTAATTTTTGCTGATTTAAGAATTGTTTTTGTAGGAATACATCCTCAATTTACACAAGTTCCACCAAGAAATTCTTGCTCAAAAAGTGCAACTTTTTTACCATTTTTACCCAAAATAGCAGCTAGAGAATAACCCCCCCAGGGCCACCACCAATAATAATTACATTGTATTTTTGCATATTTTTCACGCCTTTTTTAGTTTTTTTTTTTTTTTTTTGAATGTTACTATTAATTATAATTAATTTTTTGAATTTTATTATATTATATGGAATAAGAATAAAATTCAAAAATTACTAAAAAGTAACTTAAAATGTGGTATAATTTTATTTAACAAGTTAAAAACTAATTTAAATATTTAAAAATGATTTATAAAAATCTTAGAATTGTTAGTCATTCTGATGAATTTATAGGTTGGATTGAACTTGATAAAAATGGAGTTATTGTTAATTTAAGCAGCGGAAATACAGAATTTTCAGGAATTGACTGCAAAAACTACGTTTTATTACCGGCTTTTATTGATTCGCACACCCACGGCGGCTATGGATTTTCATTTGATGACTTTTCAGATAGTTACTGAGAACAAAATTTTTTAGATTATAAGGAAAAACTACATAAATTTGAGGGCGTAGCAGGAATTTTTGGGACAACTATTACCCAGCAATGAGAAAAAATTAAAAAAAATAGTGAATTTTTTTTATTTTTGCTTAATAAATATCCTAATTTTTTACTAAATTGATATTTAGAAGGTCCATTTATTTCTAAGAAAAAAAAGGGTGCACACAACCAAAATTTAATAATTAAACCGAAAAAAGAACATTTTAAATTTTTAGCAGAAAAATTTAACAAAAAAATTACTGTAGTAGTTGCCCCTGAAAAAACTTCAGAAAAATTAATTGATTCTTTTTATAAAACAATTAATTTTGCAATTGGGCATTCGAATTCTTTTGACTTCAAAAAGAATCATAATTTAAAAAAGTACTATAAATTTACGCACTTTTTTAATGGATGCTCGAATTTTGACCATCGAAAACAGTCGCTTGTCAACCTTATTTTTGAATCAAAATTACCTAAAAATTTTCTTGTTGAGTTAATCGCGGACGGCCTTCATATTAAAAATTCAACCTTAAAATTTGCAATTAAAAATATCAAAAAAGAAAATTGGGTTGCAGTATCAGACTCGCTTGCACAAAAAGGACTTGATGATGGACTTTATAAATTAGGACAACTAAAAATTGAGAAGAAAGGTGATTTATTCTATCTAAAAAATTCAAAACAAATTGCCGGAAGTGGGATGTCATATTTAAAAATGATTAAGAATTTAAAGTTAAATTTGAAACTATCTTGACAGGAAATAGTTTTTTGTTCTTCTTATAACGTGGCAAATTCACTGGGAATTCTAGATTTTTTTGGAACAATTAAGATAGGTCAAAAAGCAAATTTTATAATTTTAGATGATAAATTTGAACTAAAAATGGCAATCATTTTTGGTCAAATTTACCGCGAATTTGCAAAATAGTCTATGAATTTAAAGCTTTTTTAAACTAGAAGAAAAATAAAATTTTAGATTCTTATGCTATTTTAAGATAAGAAAGAATTTTTTCTGTCATCTTTTCAATTCCTTTTTCATTAATTTTCCGAATATCAAAGGCATTCGGATTTTCTTGAAAATATAGTTTCACCTGTTCAGAAAAACTAACTAAAAGGTCTGTAAAAATATTTATTTTGTTAATTCCACAACTAATTGCTTTTTGAATTTCTTGGATCGAAAGACCACTTGTTCCATGCATAACAAGCGGAATTTTATATTCTTTTTTGAAATTTTGGATTAATTCTCAGTCAAGATTTGCCTTTTTCTTGTAAATTCCATGAGCAGTTCCAAAAGCAATTGCCAAAAGGTCAGGTTGAGTTTTTTTATAAAAATCTTTTATAATTTCCAAACCAAGAATTTGCTGATTTTCTGGTTGATGACCAATTTCTTTCCCACCAATTTGGCCAATTTCTAATTCAAGGAAAATATTTTTTTCTTTGGCAAGCGCTTTTGCTTTTAAAGATTTTTCGATATTTTCAGCAACATCAAATTTTGAGCCATCAAACATAGCAGAATTAAAACCTAATTCAAGATATTTTTCAAAAAGTTCTAAATCATCACAGTGATCAAGGTGAAAAATAAATTTTCCCGGTGAATTTTTGATCGCCGAAACAATCATTGGCACTAGAAATTCAATCCGGGAATATCTAATTCCACCCAGACTTAACTGAATTATTAATGGTTTTTTGGAAATTTCTCCTGCTTTAATTACAGCAAAAAGCGTTTCTAAATTTAGAACATTAAAAGCAAAAATTGGCTTATTTTCTTCATTTAGTTTTAAAAACGTTTCTTTTGGATCGACAAAAACCATTATTTTCCTATCATTTTTTTAAGATAATCGGCTACAAATTCTACATCAGTTCCAATAATAATTTGATATCCTTTATTTCCAACACGGACAACCCCGCGGCCGCCAGCGGCATTAATTTTTACATCTAATTCATCATTTTTTGCATTATCTTTAAGAATTAATCTCAGTCGTGTTGCGCAATTTGAGACTTCTTCAATATTTTCCTGGCCTAAAATTTCAATAAAAGCTGCTGCCATTTTTTGATAATCATCAGCAAATTTTACTTTATTTTTCGCTATTTTTTCTTTATCAGGTAACAAATTTTCCTGATTTTCTAAGTCAGCTTTATCTTCTTTTATACTAATTTCAGGCTCACTTTTATCTTCGCGACCCAAAGTTTTAATATTAAACTTTTTTATGCAAAAGAAGAAACTGGAACCTTGAATCACAAACATTATCACTGAAAATCCCCAAATTCATAGTGGATTTGCCAAAATTCCAAAGTTTTTTGCAAAAGCCCATGACCTTGGAAAAGAGACAATATAATCAATAAATCCAGCAGAAAATCCAATTCCAATGCTCATTCCGGTCCAGGATACAAACATGTAAATTAGCGAGGTCAAGAAAGCATTTAAAAGTCATAAAAGTGGCGAGATAAAAATGAAAGTAAAAATTAAAGGTTCATCAATTCCAGTAAGAAAACTTACAAGTGTTGCCCCTGCTAAAAAGGTAGTGATTGTTTTTCTTCTTTCTTTTTTTGCAGCAAAAATCATTGCAACTGCAGCTCCAGGAAGCCCCCCTAAATATAACGGGAAAAATCCGGTTGTAAACCCACCAGAGCCAATAATTCCAGTATTAAATGCGGTTATATCGCCATTTACAGTATAAATGTCCCCTATGTTTGCCACAGTTTCTCCCACTTGATTAATCACAGGGGAAATTAATTTACCCTCAATTGGTAATTGAAATCAGACAAAAGTATTCAAAATATGATGAAGTCCAAAAGGTTGTAATAATCTGTTTAAAAAGGCATAAATTGAAACATAAAATCCCCGAGCATAATGATTTGCGCTCTGATCTGATAAGGCTGAACCAGTTTTAATTAGGGCGTATTGGGCTCAAGGTCAAATAATTGCAAAGATCAAACCAAGCGGAATTATTGAAAGAATTCCTAACATTGGCACAAATCTGCGCCCACCAAAAAATGAAAGTGTTTGTGGTAACTTAATATTTTTGTATTTATTATACAAAAATGCAACAACAAGTCCGACGCTAATTCCGCCAATGACCCCAGAATCTAGCTGATAAACCAGTTTTCCTGCTTTTAAAAAATACAAAAGTTGCGTAAATCCTTTGAGTTGGCCAGTCTCAGCAACTAAAACATTTTTATAAATTGCCTCAGCCAATTGGTTCTGTTTTAAAAGTGTTGACATCCCATATCAAACAACTGCGGCTACAAGAGCGGCTTCGCCGCGGTTGTCTTTGGCAAAACCAAACCCGATTCCAATCGCAAAAATTATCGCTAAATTATCAAAAACAATTCCGCCGGGGGTTGAAATCAGCCTTCCCCAAAATTTTTGTGCCTCGGATATTCCAATTGATCCATTTGCTGAAGGATCCTGAATTAATGCTCCGATTCTTAATAAAAGTGCTGCGATCGGCAAAACTGCAATTGGAAACATTAAAGATCTACCAAGCCGTTGTAATTGATTTAAAATTCGGTTAAAATAGAATTTATTTTGACTATAATTTTTGACCTGTTTTGGGCGAAAAAACTTAATTTTTTTTACACATTTTACTAACATTTTAACTACTTTTTCTAAATTTTTTTAATACCAAATTGCACTTTTTAAAGTTTTTTTTGATAATTTTGATGCTGCTTGTTTATCTAAAATGAAAGTGCAATTTGGGTGTAATTGTAAAAAAGATGCACTAATTTCTGAATTAGGTACATCTTCTAACATTGATTTTGTCACACTGGCCTTATGAGAACCAAAAGAAACCATAATTGCTTTTTTTGTGTATTTTAAAATTGTCTGAATTCCCATTGTAATTGCTTGTTTGGGACATTGATCAAAACTGAAAAATTTACCTTTTTTGACCATATCCGCAATTGTTTCTGGGGTTAAATTCGTCACGTGAGTTTTAGAATTAAACGATGTTCCGGGTTCATTATAGGCCATATGACCGTTAATTCCAATACTAATATATTGTAAATCAATCGGTTTTTTAGCAATTTTTTCTTCATAAAGTTTGGCTTCCATTTCAGGTTCAACAGCTTTAGAATTAGGAATATTAATTTGTGAACTTGGAATATTAACAAAATCAAATAAATTTGTTTTCATCTGTTTTATGAATGATTCAGAATGATTTTTGTCAATTCCGACAAATTCATCAAGATTAAAAGTTGTAATTTTTTCCCAAGAAGTCCCGTTTTCTTTGTGATCATCTACTAAAAGTTTATAAGTTTGAACTGGTGAGACTCCAGTTGCAAAGCCTAGGACTGAGTCTGGTTTTTTTCTAATTTGGTCGATAAAAAGATTTGCACAATATTTGTGCAAATCGCTTAATTTTTCAAAAATTAATATCTTCATTTTGCCCTTTTTAATTTAAAATAGTAATAAATATAATTTTATCACGCATAAAATACAAAATAGCAAAAAAAGCGAAAAAATTTTTTTATATTGCAATTTTTCAATATTTTTGATATAATTAGCAGGTAGCTACGCGGAAAACATTAAATTTTTCGCTTTTTTCTTTTTTATTTTAAAAATTAGTTATAATTATAGAAGCATTTTTAAATTAACAGCATTAAATAGTTTTAAATACAATTCAAAATTTGTTAAGATTTGCGAGTAATTAGCTGTGAATGAAAGCATTAGATTTTGAATCAATTTAAAATCTATTTAGTTTTCTCTTTTTAGTATAAAAATGCAGATTTAAAATTAAAAGGAGAAAAGTGTCACGTTATATTGGCTCTATTTTTAGAAAATCCCGCCGTCTTGGTTTTTCTATTCTTGAAACTGGAAAAGAATTTGCTAAGGGAAAACAAAGAAGATACGCCCCTGGTCTTCACGGTCTAAAACGTTCAAAACCTTCCGATTATGGTGTTCACCTCCGCGAAAAGCAAAAAGTACGTTTTATGTATGGACTAAGCGAAAAACAATTTCGCAACACTTATCGAAAAGCAACTAAAAAAACCGGAATTGCGGGAACTTTGTTCTTACAGGCGCTTGAATCTCGTCTAGATAATTCGGTTTACCGTGCTGGTTTTGCCGAAACTCGTCGGCAAGCACGCCAACTTGTAAATCACGGTCATTTTTTAGTAAACAATAAAAAAGTAAATATTCCTTCATTTCAATTAAAACAAGGTGATGTTTTCGAACTTACAACGCGAAAAGATGGAAAAATTAGAAAAAATCAGCAAATTTTAACCGCTCTTGAGACAAAAACGCCCGCTCCATGACTTGAAGTTGACAAAAATAATTTTAAAGTTGCCTTTAATCGTCTACCTGAAAGATCAGAATTAAACCAGGAAATTAAAGAATCCTTAATCGTTGAGTTCTATAGTAAATAATCGATTTTTTACTTTTGTATTAATTCTAAAAGTCCAAAAATATTTAAATTTTATTTTTGGACTTTTTTTATAAAAATAATATAATTTATTCATATTTATAGAATTATAGAAGATTTATAGGAGAAAAATGCCTAAGAAATTTGCTATTGCCTCAGATCATGCTGGTTTTAAAAGAAAACAGGAAATTATTGAGTATTTAAAAAACCAAGGTTTTGAAGTAAATGATCTTGGCACAAAAAACGAGTCATCAGTTTCATATGCTGTTTTTGGCAAGAAATTAGCAAATTTTTTGCTAGAAAACCCCGAACAAGTCGGGATTGCAATATGCGGAACAGGGTTAGGGATGTCTTATGCATTAAATCGTTTTAAAAAAATTCGGGCGGCGAGAGTTACAAGTGAAAATGATGCCTGCCTTGCAAAATTACATAATAATGCAAATGCGATTGTGCTTTCTAGTCGTTTCAATTCAAAAGATGAATCAATTTCTTTTATTCAAAAATTTTTAGAAACTGAATATGAAGGTGGCCGTCATCAAGAAAGAATTGACGAACTTGATAAATAATGCCAGAATTACCAGAAGTTGTCACCGTTGTAAATGCCTTAAAAAGCGAAGTAATTGGTAAAAAAATTAAAAATGTTTTGGCTCGTGATACAAATTTTATAAAGGAAATTAGTTTTTCTGATTTCCAAAAGTTTCTTATAGATGCTACTATTATTGATATTCAAAATCGCGCCAAACATATATTAATTTTTCTTGACAACCAAAAAGTTATCCTCTCACATTTAAGGATGAATGGAAAATATTTTACTTATAAGTCTCTCCAATGGGGAAAACATGACTATATTTCCTTTATTTTTTCCGATAATACCGTTTTAAATTACAACGACAGTCGCAAATTTGGAACCTTTATGGTTCGCGATAAACACGCTCTATTCACAACTAAACCCCTTAGTAATTTAGGGCCAGAACCTTCTTCTATTAATGTAGATGATTTTTACCAAAAAATCAGAAAGTCAACTCGAGTAATCAAAGCAATTTTACTAGACCAAAAAATAATTAGTGGGTTAGGGAATATTTATGCTGACGAAATTTGTTTTGCAACGAAGATTTTTCCAGGGAAAAAAGCAAACTTGATTACTAAAAAAGAAGCTAAATTAATCATTTATTTTAGTCAAAAAATTTTACAAGAATCAATCAAACTTGGCGGTTCTAGTATCAGCTCTTATACATCTTTGAATTCAAAAGAAGGTAAATTCCAAAATTTCTTAAAAGTTCATACAAAACAAAATTTTCCATGCACAAAATGTCGAACTAAAATTTTAAAAACTGTTGTCGCCGGCAGAGGCACATATTTTTGCCCGGTATGTCAAAATCCAAATAATTAAGAATTTTAAGATCTATCATTAGTTTGATTTATTATAAAATTTTTTGTTCCAAAAATTAGTAAAAACGGTAACTAAATACACAAAATCATTAAATTTTTCAACTTCAAGATTAAAAAATTTAATGATTTCTTCAGGTAAAATTCCTAAATTTGTGTGTAAGCATGCATAATCAAAATAAGGATTATTTAGTCTAATTCACTCAAAGTCAATCAAAAAAACATTTTTCTCAGAAACTATTATGTTTTTAAATTGCAAATCATTGTGGGAAATTACTAGCGAATCAAACTGATACTTTTTCACTAAATTAATATATTTTTCATCTTTAATAACATCAATTTGTCAATCAAATTTAGCTACTATGTCGTTTTTTTTTCTGTGAAATTCTAAAATTGTTAAAAACAAATTATCAAGGTGAGTATTTAAATTTTCAGAATCTAAAACCTTACCTTCAATTCATTTCTTGATAAAATTCCCTTTATAATAATAGAGAAAATTCGAATTGTTTTTAATGAAATTATGTTCATTTTCTCAATTTACAAAATTGTTAGTAGCAATACGAATTTGCACTTTTTGCCTATTATAATAACCTTTAAAGCTACAGTTATGATAGCCGCAGGAAATAAGATTTACTATTCTTAGTTTTTTTTTTATATGTTCTGGAAAAATAGCGAAATTTATAATACTTTTTAGCGTCATTAATTTTTAATGTGAATGAAAATTAGTTTTCTTAATCTCTATCTTTTTCACTTAATACAAGATCAAAATAAATCATTGTATGATCAGAAACTCCTTTAATACGATTAATTTCTTTTAATTGCCCAACCTTATAATTAGTTGATCTACCGTCTTTTTTTCGAAAATTATCATATTTGTTTATATCAACAATTTTTTTCTGAAAAATCGAAAAAATATCGAATTTCTTAGCATTTTTTGCGGCTAGATCGCCCTTATAAAAAATTTTGTCATAGGAATTTGCATACAAACCAAACGTACCAGAAAGTGTTGTTTTCTCATCCTTGCTTAGCAATGATTTATAAGAATTTAGTGTATGCTCAAACAATTTTTCAGCATTTTCAGCCCGAATATTTGTATCAGCCATAAAAATTATTTCGTTATTTATTCCATCTTTTTTGTCTATTTCATTTAAAACATTAATTAAGTCGCGGGCCTCGCCTGCTTCTTGAGATCCTTGCGAAGTTTCTAAATCACGTATTTCGCCTCGATTTGCTTTTACACCCGGAGCATCAAAATGACCTATTGCGAACGTAAAATCATTTTTTACTTTTGTTTTTGTTTGAAATTTTACAGCAGCTAATGGACGAGCTCATTGTAATTTTATGCCATTTTGAATTAAATATGGATTTGAAGTATCTTTGAAATTTATTATTTCCAAAAGTGAGGATTTATATAAAAAAGTATATTTTTCTTGTTGATTTTGCTTTCCTTGTTTTTCTGTGGTTAATTCTTTTCAACCAGCATTTGGGTTTATTTCTTCCAATTCCTTAACAATATCAGAACCATCGCCGCTTGGCATAATTTCTGCAAGCCCAACTAAATCTAACTCCGCAGAATTAATTACTTTCGCGAGTGCATAGGTTTTTGCAGTATTTGTTTTTGATGCTCTGTTAGTGTAATTTAAAACATTTCAAAATCCAAGACGAATTGATTTTTTTTCGTCATCAGAAATTCCAACATTTTCTTTTAATTCCTTAGGTTTTTTGCTATTTTCTGATTTGTTAATATCAATTTTAGTTGCTCTTATTTTTTTTGTTGATGTTGTATAGACCAAATAAAGTCCACCAGCACCAGCTAGTGCTGTTATTCCCAAAATGATAAGCCGAAATAAAAAGGATTTTCTCATTTTATAGTGTTTTAATAGTGTTTTAATAGTGTTTTTTATTTAGTTTTAGCTTGTAGCAATTTCATTTAGAGCGTCGTGAACCTTTTTTAACTCGAGTTCTTTTAGAATTTCAACTAAAGCAGGGCTAGTTTTAATTTTTAACTTTTGGAAGATGTCAAAATCAAAATTAGCGTTTTGATTTAGCTTAATAAAATCCTTAAAAAATAACAATTTTGGCTTTTTTTCATTAATTTGCTTTGCAATTTTATTATTAATTTTATCAAGATTTGAAAAAATATTATCTAAATTTTTATATTTTTCTAATAATTTGATCGCTCCTTTCTTGCCAAGGCCGTCGATAACCTTAATATTGTCAGATGCATCACCTGCTAAAACTTTAAAATCGACAACTTGATCAGGGTGAAAGCCATGTTTCTCAAAGAAATTATCAACTGTTTGGGTATTTATGAAATTATTTTCAATCTTATTAATAATTATTGTTTTTCTGTCAATTAATTGCAGCAAATCTTGATCTGAGCTAAAAATTATTATTTCTGCCTCTGGGTCAGTTTCTCTAATCTTTTTTTGAAGGGATGCAATTAAATCATCAGCTTCAAAATCTTGATGTTGTGATCATAGAAAATTGGCTAAACTAAGAATTTTTTTTATTTGTTTCATTTGCAATAAAAGTGCATCTGGAGGTTTAGCTCTCCCTTTTTTATAATCTGGATAGTCTTGATGCCGTGGTGTTTTTGAACCATAATCAAAAGCAAAATAAATATTATCGGGCTTAATAATGCGTATTAATTTGAAAACGGAGCTAAAAAAAATATGAATTGCAAAAGTTATATCCCCTTTTGAATTCACAAGGCGATTACCATAAAATCCACCAAAAAACGACTTAAATGTCAATCATGTGCCGTCAATTAATAATATTTTTTTACTCATAATTTAGAACTCTTTTCGGATTTCCTTTTAGATAAAATTTTCCAGGTTTTGAATACACTATAAATTCATAGTATTTTTTTGTTTGAAGAGCTAAATAATTCGGATTTTTAGTGAATATTTTAGCATCGCTTTCCCCATCGCTTACAATTATCAGATAAAATTCGTTTTTAAGTTTTGTAACTTTTTTTAATTCTAAAGTTAGTCTGTATTCAATTCCAGATTTTAATTCCTTTAACGGAATTTGGTTATCTAATAGCGAACTTTTCCCCCGCTTAATGAATGACATTCCAAGATATTTTAGCTCATTTTCATAATTTTTTTGCTGATTGTAAGGTATTTTTTCTAAAAAGTTTAAATCTGGATTAACAAAATCAGCAGATGTCACTAAATTTCCATCTTTGTCATTAAAGACATAACTACCATGATTTCAAATCAACTCAAAATTATGAGCCAGTGTCTCTTGATTGTCAAAATCACTAAGCGCGTTTGATAAAATTAATTTTTCGAGTGCTGCTTTCGAAAAATTGACTAATTTCATTCTTCTAATAAAATCAAAAAAATTTTTATACAATCCGTTTTTTTGCCTTTCATCTACAACTGTTTTCACAGCAATAGCTCCAAGACCTTTAATCATTAAAAGCGGGAGAAAAATTGCATTTTTTGATTCCACAAAAACAGCATTTTGTGTTGAAAAGTTAATATTAGGTCTGTGAATTTCAAAACCAAAATTCTTTGCTTCATCGACATATTTTTTAATATTTTCTTGTGAACCATTCTCATTTGAAATTAATTCAACAAAAAAGTATGCAGGATATTTTGCCTTCAAATAAGCCATTTTATATGCTAAAGTTGCATAAGCAACCGCGTGCGCTTTGTTAAAACCATAATCAGAAAATTTATAAACTAAATCATAAATACGGTTAACTAATTTTGAATCATAACCTAAATTAGTCCCGTTTTTAATAAAACTTTCTCTAATTTTAGTAATTTTTGCTTCGTCTTTTTTAGAAATAGCAACACGGATTATATCTGCTTGTTCAAGGTCAAAACCTGCAATAACTTGGCAAATTTGCATAATTTGTTCTTGATAAATAATTACACCAAATGTTGATTCAACAATTTTATCATATTCTGGAAATATTTTTTCTCAGCTGTTAGTTTGCTTATTTTTGGCATAAGTTGGAATTTGTCTAATTGGTCCAGGTCGAAAAAGTGAGATAATTGCAATTACATCGTTAATTGAATTAACGCCAATTTTGTTAATACTTGCTGTCATTCCCGGCGATTCTAACTGGAAAATACCACACGTTTTTCCTTGGGATAACAGCTTATTTGTTTGATTCTCGTGAATTGGTAACTGTTCAAAATTAAGATTTTTACCACTTTTATTGATTTTTGTTAGTATATTTGCAACAATTGTTAAATTTTTAAGACCTAACAAATCAATTTTTAAAAGTGAAAAATCTTCAAGAAATTCCGCTGAATACTGAATTTGACTAAGACTTTCCTTTGAAAAATGAACAGGAACTAATTTTTGAATTGGGATTTTTGAAAGAACAATTCCCGCAGCATGAGTTGAAGATTGGCGAGGCATTCCTTCTAAAAAAACACTGATTTTATAAATTTTTTTATAAACTTCACTGTTATTTTGGCCTAGTAAATTATCGCCTTGATCAATTAATTTTCTAAATGGCGTGTTGCCTTGAGCATACAATTGTGCCAAATTCATATTTGAACTAATCAACTTTGCATTTTTATTTACCTGGACTTCTGGAATACCGAAGGCTTTTGAAATATCACGGAAAACACTTTTTGCAGCTAAAGTTGAAAAAGTTATAATTGTTGCGCAATGATTATTACCATATTTTTCAAACAAATAATTGATGATTTCATGTCTTCTTGTATCCTGAATGTCAATGTCAATATCTGGCATTGTTATTCGTTTTGGATTGAGAAATCTTTCAAAAATTAAGTCATATTTTAAAGGGTTAACGGCTGTAATTCCCAATAAATAAGCGATTAGTGACCCTGATGCTGATCCTCGACCTGGACCAATGAGAATTTTTTTCCCCCTTGCTCATTTAAGTAAGTCCCAAATTATAAGGAAATAATTGCTAAAATTTAGACTACAAATTGTTTCATACTCATATTGCAATCGTGATTTTCAATTATAATTTACCAAATCAGCTTGCTTTTCTTCTGTTGCTTCCTTAAGAATTTTTTTTAAAAGTAAATCAGATTTAAGCCCGCTTTCATTGTTTAAATCAGGAAGATTAAATTCGATTTTTGGAAATTCAATTATAATATTTTCAACAAGCGAATTGGTTCTTTTAATAATAATTGGATCAATTTCTTGTTCTCATTGATCAAAATCATAAAATTGCGCATTAAAATCGAAAATATCGCCCTTAATTTTAGCAAGTGCTTCTAGATAAATTTTTTCTTTGGAAAAAAGCACACTTCGTTCTTGTAAATAAATGGAGTTAGCAATTTCTGGATTATTTTCAACTATGTAATAATTTTGTAACTTTTGCGCATCAAATATTTCACTTAGTTGAGTTTTTTTTTGGAAATAATACCCTTTTTTGGGGTGGTCAATAATAATTATATCGTTTTTTTCTAGCAGGTCTTTTAAAAAAATATCATTTTGTTTTGTTTTTCTTGACACTAACTCGGAAATAACAACATAACCTGAATAATTTCTAGCTAATAGAATAAAGTGAAAATTTTCAATTTCAATTTCCAAGCCAATTACAGGATTTATATTATTTTGTTTGCATAACTTATAAAATTTCGGCACGCCGAACATTGAATTTAAATCCGTTATTACTAAAGTTTTTAAATTTTTTTCTACTGCGTATTTAATTAAGGAATCTAATTTGATTGTTGAAGATAAAAAAGTATACTCAGTTCTTGTGTGCAAATTAATTAATTTCATTTTTGTATATTAAATTTTAAAAGAAAAAAGCGATTTTATTCGGCTTTTTCTTCTTCTTTTTTTATTTGACTAAAAATTTTCTCCATTTGATCAACCCGCTTAGCAACTGGATCCAGCTGAAAATGTAACTCAGGAACTTTAAAACCATCAAGAAGATTACCAAATTTTAACCTGATAAATTTTTGTGCTTTTAGTATTTGAGCCAAATTTTTTTCAGCTGCGAATTCAAATTCTAAGTAGACAAAAAGATGGGAATTGTCACCTGAAAGTCGTACTCAGTTAACAGAAACTGGCATTCTCTCGGAAAAATGTGACTCAATTACTTTTGAGATTAACTGGTGATAATAATTTTGTTTTTTTTCATGACTAACAGACATTTTTGCTCCTTTTTTAGTCTTCAATTTCAACTTCTAAGAATGCTTTTATTTCATCACCAATTTCGATATTATTAAATTTGTGAATATGTGTGCCAAATTCATTACCTGCTTGAACTTCTTTTACTGGGTTTTTGTCCCTTTGAAGTGATTCAATTTTTCCTGAATGAATCAGTTTTGAATTTCTTCATAATTCAATTTTGCAGTTTTCAACAAATTTTCCTGAAATAAGACTGCATCCGGCAATTGAACCGACTTTTGAAAACCAGAATTTGGCGATAATTTTTGCTGCTCCAATTTGCTGGAGCTCATATTTGATTTCACGCATACCCCGGACTTGTTTTTTTACCTCATCAATTATTTTGTAAATTATTGTATGTTCGCGGATTTCTACTTGGGCTTGTTTTGCTTGCGCTTTAATTGAGGCTGGAATTTGTAAATTAAAGGCATAAATTATTGAATTTGAGGTTTGGGCCAACAAAATATCAGCTTTATTAATAATTCCAACCCCGGAATGAAGAATGTGAATATGAACATATTTTGATGCGAGTTTTTCAATTGTTGAATGTAAGGCTTCGGCGATTCCGGCAACGTCTGTTTTTATTATTATATTTAAAGTTTTTTCTTTTATTTGTTGTCTTGTTTGAATTTTTGTTTTCGTTGTTTTTTCTGTTTGTTTTTTCTCCAGCGCTAGCTGTTTAGCAAATTTTTCTTCGTGAAAACCGAAAAATTTATCTCCAGCTTCAGGGACATAATTAAGACCAGTGACAATTACTGGCGTTCCAGGAGGGGCAGATTTTATTGGCTCGCCATTTGTATTCTCAAGTGAACGAATTCTTCCATATTGATAACCGGCAACAATAAAATCGCGAACCATTAAAGTACCATTTTGAACCATTAAAGTTGCAATTGCACCTTTATTATGGTGCAGTTTTGCCTCAATAACAGTACCAATTGGATAACGATTTTTATTAGCTTTTAATTCGAGCATTTCAGCTACAAGCAAAATTGAACGAAAAAGCGTATCAATTCCTTCCCCGGTAAGCGCTGATCCATAGACAAAAATGTTATTCCCGCCTCATTCTTCTGTGACAATATTAAGCGTTGAGAGTTCGTTTTTGATCCGATCAATATCTTTGTTTGGTTTATCCATTTTATTAACAAAAACAATTATCGGCACGTTTGCAGCAAGCGCGTGATTGATTGCTTCTTTTGTCTGTGGCATTACACCATCATCGGCAGCAACAACTAAGACGATAATATCGGTTACTTTTGCGCCTCGGGCGCGCATTTGCGTAAATGCTTCATGTCCTGGAGTGTCAATAAAATTAATAACGTGTTCTTCAAAAACAACCTGATAAGCTCCGGTATGTTGCGTAATCCCGCCCTTTTCGCTTTTGACAATATTTGTTTTACGAATATAATCAAGCAAAGTCGTTTTCCCATGATCAACATGGCCCATGACAGTGATAATTGGAGGGCGAGGGCTTAAATCGCTATCATCGTCTTGAATTGTGACTTCCTCCATAAAATTTGCAGCGTTAATTTGAACTTCTTTTTTAAAATCAAGGCCAAATTCAAGGCATATTTCTGCTATTTCTTCTTCTGAGAGACTATGATTTAAATTATACATTTTTGCCTGGTTAAAAAAATAAGTGATAATTTGATTAACTGAGATATTTATTTTTTGGGCCAATTCAGAAATTGTCATTATTCCAGTAAAAAGGAAAACGCCATTATGAACTTTAGTTTCAACATTTTTCAATTGCGCTTTAATTTCGCCTACATTTGAGATTCGCTTTTGGGTTTTTTTCATATTATTTCTACCTCGTTAGCTAGATTTTGGTAGGTATTAGCAGGGATTTTTGTTTTAAAAGCACGATTAAAAAGTCTTTTTTTAATTGCGTATTGAATTTTATCATAATCAGCAAAAATATATGCGCCTCTCCCACCAATTTTTTTATCAAAAAATTTATCAATAATTAATTTATCACTACTATATGTGAATCTAATTAAATCTTCAACTGGATAAATTTTTTGATCAACAATACACTTTCTTGTATATTTTTTCACTTATTTCCTTAAAAATCAAGATCATCAATGTCAATATCTTCAACTCCGGTATATTTGACAAGATCATCATCTAATTTGAAATTTTTTAATTGTTTTTCATTTTGAATATATAAATCATCGTTATTGTCAGCATCAGATTTTGTGGACTTAACTTGATTTGGTTTATTTTTATTTTTGATTTCTTGAATTAACAATTCTTGTTTTCGACTTTCATTTTCTTGATGTTTTTTGTCAATTAGCTCGTTTTCGCTTTTTGCTTCATTAAGGGCTGAGTCAAAAAGTGAATCAGCATCAAAAAATGATTTTTGGGTCATTTTTTTTAAGGAATCATAATTTTTTTCTAATTCTGATTCTGAACTATAACTAAAATAATCTAAATTTTGGTTATATTTATTTTGGTTTCTGTCGAAATTACGCAATTTATTAGTTTGTTTATTTAAAAAACTTGTTCTAGTCTGTGAAAATTCAGAATCTTTTTTTTCAGTTTTTTGCCCATTTTTTTGAATAAATTGTCTTTCAACACCGTAAGGTTTTTCAAGTTCGCGAATATCAGATTCAAATTGTTGCAGAATTGATTCAAAATTATCAGAATTATGGTTATATAAATTCCTTTGGTTTTGATACATGCGATTTTGTTGTCGTTGGATATATTCATTTTTAAGATTTATAAGTTCTTGGTGATCTTTAATATTTCCGTTTCATTCAATTTGGAAATTATCATTTTTTAAAACGGCAGAATAGGGTAAAATTTGAAGTTGTGTGCGAGTTAAATCAGCTGTTAGTTTAACATTTGAACCCCTTTTCCCGATTGCTAAACTGTGTTGAAAATCAGGAACAACTACCGTAAAACGCCGTAATTTATGACTTAATTTCAACTCTTTTACGCAAATAACTCTGGCAGGAGACATTGCATTTACAATAAATTGAACAATATTATCATCATATTTAACAATTTCAATTTTTTCTCCGTCGAGTTCTTGAGAAATTGCAAAAATTCTTGTTCCTGTTGCTCCGACAACTGAACCAATTTCAGAAATATCGTTTGCTTCAACATCATTTGTTTTTCGAATTGCAACCTTACATTTTTCTCCGGGAATCCGAGCAATTGAGGCTATTTCCAGAAATTTAGATTGTAATTCTGGAATCGCGTCAATTATTTTTTTCTTTACAAGCTGCACAGATCTTGAAGATACAACCACTTGTGATTGCTTAGTATTTTTAGAGACATTTTCAATTACAACTTCATGTTTAGTCCCAATTTTTAAATTCTGACCACTGGTATAATGGCTTGGCATAAAAGCAGAAGTTTTATCTTCGTCAATTTCGAAAATAAATCCCGCAGAAATTTTGTTAGTAACTGTCGCTCAAACTACTTGATTTTTAAGGGCTGAATATTTGTTATAAACATTGCTACGAACAATTTCAGAAATTTTTTGTTTGAAAGCGTGCATAATTGCCATAAAAAGTCACTGTTCGAAACTTTCAAGATTAATTTCAATTGTAAAAATATCACCAACTTGAACATCAGGATTGCTTTCCTTTGCAGTTGAAAGCGAAATAAAAGGAACGACTTCGTTAATTTTTTCTTCTTCTGTAAGGCCGTTAAAATAATCATCTTCAACAACAATTCCGTTTGAGTTAAAAACTTTAAAACTGGAATTTTCAAAATCAACATCAATTTGAATTTGCGCATCAGGATCAATTTTTTTTGTTATAACAAACTCAATTGCTTCTTGAAAGATTCAAATAACTTTTTCTAAGGGCAGCTCATTATTTTTGGCAACTTCTTTGATTGACTCTACTATCAACTTTGCGCTATCTTTTGGGCTAATTTTTAATTTTTCTTTTTTTTTCTGATCCATTTTTAAATTATTGTCCTTTTGAAAGTACCTCTAAAATAAAATTTTTTTCACTTATTTCTATTTTGTCAATAAATTTAGAAATTTCTATAGAAATTTTTTCAACTTCTTTTAAAGAACGGTAATCTGTAACAACTCTTAAATAATTCAAACCGTTTTCTTCAATAAAATTAATCTCTAAAATTAATCTAAACTTTCTTTTTAACTGTTCGATTAAGTTCAATTTTGCCCCTTTTTTTATTATTATCTGTTTTAAATTTATTAAATAAAAACCAAAAGGTCGTCAAAAAGACAACCTTTTATTTAAATACAAAAAATTACAAGGTTGAAATTATTATATCACTTTTATTTTATTTTTTTTAATAAAAACTTTAAATTAAGGTTTAATGCCTTAATTTTTTTTGTATTTTTTTTATAATGAAAATTTTTATGATAGAATATTTAAAATTTCATTAAATTAATAATTTATTAATTAAAGTAAAGATAAATTTTAATTTTCTATTTTTGTTTCCTAAATAACTATTTTTGCATTTTGAAATTTAAACATTTTCTGGGTGTGTAGTAAATATGCTTTTCAATTACGCCACTAATTCATTTCGAAAAAATTTTCGCGGCGAGTCTTATTGAGGCCAACTTGGCTTAGTTTTTAGGTCTAACAATTTTGAGTTTTACCTTTGGTCTCCTAATGCGACTCGTGTGCATTTTGCAATTTACAAAAATCCTGAAGACAAAATTCCAGTTGAAATTATAGTAATGTCAAAAATAAATGATATATGATTTTGTCAAATTGATGGATTATTTCATGGATATTTATATAATTTGCTAATCGAACACCACGATTTAAAAATAACAGAAGCGTTAGACCCTTATGCTTTTAGCATTGCGCCTTTTGATTGAACAAAAAATGAAAGCCCAAAAGCATTTTTGATTGATATTTTTTCTACAAAAGCTGGGAAAACACCATCAAAACTAGATTTATTAGACAAAAACCCAAAAATTGATGCTCAAATTTATGAATTGCATATTCGAGATTTTTCTTCAGTTTCTCAAAAAACAAAAAATAAAGGAACTTTTATTGGCGCAATAGACACTGATATTTTTGAACACCTTAATAGGTTAAATTTTAACTTTGTACAGCTATTACCAATCCATGCTTGCTATACTTTTAGCCAAAAAAGCGTGCCAATTATCCACAAAGGACAAGGGAAAGGTTATTTTACATCTTATAATTGAGGTTATGACCCACTGGGTTTTTTTTCGGTTAACTCAAGCTATTCAACAAATCCTAGCGATCCTTATCTTAAAATTTCAGAATTTAAAAAATTTGTAGACCAAGCTCATAAAAAAAAAATTGGTGTTATTCTTGACGTTGTTTTTAATCGCACTTTTAAAAATTCTATTCTCGATGATGTTGCTCGTGGTTATTTTTACCGCGATGAAACCGTTGTTTTTCCGGTGGACTTTCCCGCGATTGACTCGCAAAAACCAATGGCTTTCCGTTTGATTTTAGATTCGTTAATATTTTTTGCTGAATATTATAAAATTGATGGTTTTTGTTTTGATTTAGCCTCCTTTTTAGATAAAAAAGCACTTGAAGTTATTGCTATTGAGCTAAAAAAAGTTAATCCAAACATCCTTTTATATGGTGAAGTTCGAAATTTTAGCGATTTACCAAGTAGACATCGACTTGAAAAAGGCAAAAATGGAAATAATTTTAATTTTGGGTATTTCAATGACACAATCAAAAACGCAATTAGTGGTAGCGACAACCCACACGATAAGGGTTTAATTTTATCAAAAACCGGAAAAAAATTCGCTGCTTATGTTTCATCAATCCCAGGAAATATTGTTGATTTTGATTTTAAAAATTTTTTTTATTCCAAAAAACGCTACGACCTTTTTGCAAATGATATTAGTTTGAATCTTGCTTACTTAAGTTGTTATGCTAGCCCTAGTTTGACGGATAAAATTTTAAGTTCAGGAACAAGAATTGGAAAAAGAGAATTTCTCGAAATTTATCGACAAGCGCTTATGTTGACATCTTTTGTGCAAGGGAAAACTTTTTTTGCTGCGGGAACTGAGTTGGCGTTTTCTAAAATTTGCGATTTTTCAGGTATGACTTATCAAAGCTGTCATCCTAATTTAAACGCAAAAAGGCCACCCTTACCATTTTTGAACGGAAAATATCTTGATTTTAATTCTTATAAAACAACAGATTTTACAAACGGATTGAATTTTGAAATTCTTAAAAATAATGATATTAAAGAAAAAATCTTTGATTTTCTAGCCAAAATTAATGAATTTCGACAAACAACTCCGTTTTTCCGGTTGCCAACAAATCAAAAAATCAAAGATAGTCTAAAATTTGAAACTGTCGAAAACGATAAAGGTTTAATTATTTTTACAATTAACTATGATACTGAAATTGTGAAGGTAATTCATAATTTTTCTAATAATTCTTATGAATATGATTTCGGTAATTTTGATGTTCTTTTTAGTTCAAAAATTAAAATTATTTCCAACTTAATTCAGAAACATCAATCAATTTTGTTAATTAAAAAAGATTAATTTTATTAAAACTAATAACGATTTAAAAAAATAAACTGGTTTACCAGAAATCTTTTTGCATTTTTTGATCAGAAATAATGGTAAAAATGGTGGTATTTTTTTTAAAATTTACCAGAATGCCTAGCTATGTTAAAAATTTAGGAACTGCTGTTGCTTAAATTTAGATTTATTAATTATTTTCATTACTTTTTTCTTAACCATTAACGAAGGAATAATTAAAAGAACTGACAAAAACAATAAAAAAACTCGTAAAATTAATAGATTTTCAGAATAATTTAATGGATAAGTCAAAAGTAAAACCGTCAGAGAAAACAAAATTACCGGGTAATAAAAAATAAAAGAAAAACTGACAACCTTTAACTTAGTTCAAACAAGTGAGACACAAAAACAGACTACAAAATTTAAACTTGCAATAAGGAATAAAATTCAAAAAGAAACTAATGTTTTTTTGTAAAAATCTGGCGAAAAAAATGCATAAATAAGACTTATTGGCAGAATTATTGTAATTAATACAAATAAAAAATCGGGAATTTTTGTTATTTTTTTATACATTTTTTTCGTCATTTCTTAACAAATCAATAAAACTTGCTAACGATGTTTTATACAAAGCAGGCGAGGCAAATTTCCGATACGTAATTTCCTCTTTTTCAATTTCCGCATCACCAATTATAATTTGGTAGTTTATTTTTTGCAAATTTGCGTCCCGAATTTTGCGAGAAATTCGTTCAGAGCGCAAATCCACTTCTGAATAAAAGCCAAGATCAAAAATAATTTTATGCACTTTTTGAGCAAAATCATTATGTTTTTCACCTATAGGAATAACAATAACTTGTTTTGGCGATAATCAAAAAGGTAAATTTCCTTTAGTTTGTTCTAATAAAATGGCAACAAATCGTTCGTAGGTGCCAATTAGTCCCCGATGAATTAAAATTGGAGTTTCTTTTTTGTTATATTCGTTTATAAAATAAATTCCAAATTTTGTGGGCAAAAGAAAATCTAATTGCAAAGTGGAAATTGTGACTTCCTTATTTAGCGCAGTTTTTATTTGAAAATCAATTTTTGGACCATAAAAAGCAGCTTCACCGATTTTTTCAATATATTCAACTCTGTTCTTATCTAAAAATTGTTTCAAATCAGATTCGGCTTGATTTCACATTTTATCATCTTCAAAAAATTTTTCCTTATTTTCGGGATCTCTTTTTGAAAATGAAATATAAAAAATTTTAATATTAAAAAAATCAAGCACTTCCGTAATCATTTTAAAAAGATGCTGAATTTCAGTAAAAATTTGCCTTTTGCTAACAAAAATATGACCTTCTGTCAAATCCATCGCGCGCACTCGCTCAAGACCGGAAAGTGCTCCTGATTTTTCATAACGATACAACCTTGATTGTTCAGAAATTCTATAAGGCAAATTTTTATAACTAAAAAGATTTTGGGAAAACAAGATAATATGATGCGGACATGTCATTGGCCGGGGAATCAGCTCTTCGTTTTCAACATGCAAAACGGGAAATATATCTTCGCGATAATGTGATAAATGACCAGAAATTTCATATAATTGTTTATGGCCAAAATGGGGAGTCAGAACTTCTTTAAAACCATATTTGCGGTCAAATTGAAGAATTTTTTGACGTATTTTATTGTGAATCTTCATTCCATTTTCTAGTCAAACCGGAAAACCAGGGCCAAAATAGGGGCTAAAAGTAAAAAGTTTTAATTTATTTCCAATTTTGCGATGATCTCTTTCTTGTCTTTCTTGCAAAATTGTTAAAAATTTTTCTAGTTCTTCTTTTGATTTCCAGCTTGTTCCATAAATTCGGGTCAGTTGTTTGTTTTTAGAATCTCCTTTTCAATAAGCGCCAGACACTTTTAAAAGTTTAAAATTTTGAATTTTGCTTAAAAATTTAAGATGTTTTCCGGCACACAGATCCTCAAAAAGAATATTATTATTACCACTAACTATTGAATAATAGCTGATTTTTTCACCTTTTTTTTCAAGCTCATTTTTTAGTTTTTGTTTGTAAATTTGCTGTTTAAAATCTATATTTGTTCCATCTGTTTCAATGATTTTTAAATTTTTAGAGACTAATTTTTTCATTAATTTCTCAATTTTTGGAAAATCTGCATTGGAAATTGAACGCTGAAGGTCAAAATCATAATAAAAACCATCATCATAAACAGGACCAATTCCTAATTTTACATCAGGAAAAAGTGTTTTTATTGCAAGCGCTAAAAGATGGGAAGTTGAATGATTTAATTCATAGTCAATTTTTAAGTCCATAGATTATAACCCCATTTTTTCCTTAATTTTTTGGAGATTAGAACTAGCTATTTTTTTTGCTTTTTTTGCGCCTTTTTTTGCAAAAATCTCGACTAAAACAAGATTTTCTTTATACTTTTCTTGCAAATTTTCAAGAAAATTAGCTACAATTTTCCCGACAGTTTTTTTTAGAAATTGATAGGATTTATTTTCAAAAAACAATAGAGATTCTTCCTTATTTTTGCCAGTAAATCCCATAAAAATATTTAAAAGGTTGGAAACCCCTGGTTTTTCCTTGCTAAAATAAATCTTATTTTCTGAATCTGTTTGAGCTTTTTGGATTTTTTTATATGCTTCTTCAGGAGTATCGCTAAGAAAAATAGTTGAATTTTTGCTTTTAGATGATTTTGACATTTTATGTTCTGGATTAGTTAGCGACATTATTTTTTGTGATGAATCAGAAATTATTGCTCTAGGAATATTAAAATTTGTTTTGTAAATTTTGTTAAATCTTTGGGCTATTTTCCGCGTTAATTCAAGATGTTGCAGCTGATCAGCCCCAACCGTAACAAAATTAGGATTATACAAAAGAATATCAGCAGTCATTAAAATAGGGTAAGTCAAAAGGCCGGTTGGGACTTTTTCGGTGTTATTTTCTTGTTTTAAACGCGCTTTGTCTTTAAATTGTGTCATTCTTGAAAGCTCGCCAATTGTTGTCGCTGATTGCAAAAGTCAGTATAATTCAGAATGCTCGCTAATTTCTGATTGAAAAAATAAGACTGTTTTTTCGGGATCAAAACCACAGGCAAGATAAAAAGCAAAAATACTTTTGCGATTTTCAGCCAATTCTTGCGAATTAATTGGTAAAGTTAGTGCGTGAAGATCGGCCACAAAAATGAAATTTTCATACTCGTTTTGCAAAGAAATACTCGGTTTTATTGAGCCTAAAAAATTCCCAATTGTCAATTTACCTGTTGCAGTTATTCCGCTAACCAATCTTTTTTTCATAATGAAAAAATTTTAGCATAATTAATTAAAATAATTAAAAAGTTATAAAAATGGGTATAATTTAAAAAATAATTATGAAGCTAATTTCCAAAATCATTTATTTACTTTTGCAAATTTTTAGTTTTGGTTTTTTTGCCAAATATATTAAAAAAAAACATAATAAAATAAATTCTGATTTTATTTATGAAAAAAAATTTGACTTTAAAATCGAGGAATTAGTTAATTTGTTAGGTGGAAAAGTAAATATCGAAAAAAGTGATTTTACTATTTCTCGGCTAAGAATTAAATTGAAATCAACAGAGAATCTCGATTTTGAAAAAATCAAGAAATTAAAAGGAATTTCTGGAATTTTTGTAAGTTCAGATATGTTGAATTTAATAGTTGGCAATAAATCAAAAGCCATTTGAAAAGCTATAAATAATTTTGAATAAGTTTATAAAAGTTTAAAAACCCAAAGGAAATTACACTAAAAATGCAAAAATTTGGCAGCCAAACCCATGAAAATCAAAACTCAAACAACACAAACCAAAATTTAAGTTACGAACGTTTGCTTGCAAATCTTATCACAGTAGAAAGAACAGATTCTGCTCTTTTCACAAAAATTGATGGCGAAAATTATATCGACTTGTTTATATCCTTAAAGTCAAGCGATTTTAAAAAATTAATAACTTCGCCAATCTCATCAGTCTCACTAGCGGCTAGTGAATTTGATGATCTTGTTGAAAAAATTGAAGCAATTAACAACAAAGAAGAACTAGTTGAATTTCTAAAAAATTCAGATTATAAAGTTAACCCGCTTTCATTAAGATCATTAAATAGTGATTTTGAAGCGGGGAAAAAAGACATTTTAAACAAAATTTCATATAAAAAACAAACAAGTTTGGCAAAATGAAAACGGTTAATCAAAAAAGCTTATGATATTCTAAGAGATCGGAATATTTGACCTTTGCACATTGGATTTTTCTATATTTCGCTTACAATTGAAGATCGCAGTTTTTTTGGACCATTATTTGTTAAAGAATGTGAAGTCACAATTGTTAATTCAGTTCCAAGATTAAATGCTGATGGACATATAAAATTAAACAATAAATTGATTACTTTTTTAAAAAAGCTTGACATTGACTTTAATTTTGATTTTGATTTTTCGGAATTTTCAATTGAAGAATTAATAGAAAATGTAAAAAAATTTTATAATGATAAATTTAAAATTCCAAATATTGAAGGCAGAATCCCTAAGGATTTTACCGCAAATGAAGATAGTAGTGTAAATTTTCATCCTGGTGCAATTTTAGGATTTTTTAACATTGGCGGTTCGCACCAACGTCGTATCATGGAAAAAATGATAAAAACTGGCGAAATTCACAACCTGATTGAAGTGGATATTAACAAAAATGTTTATCGAAATAGTGTTGAGAAGTCAATTTTTTCACCTAAATTTACAGGATTTTTCAAAATTCAGCCAACTAATTTTACTCAAGATTATGCACATATTTCTGCAATTTTACAAAATACAATAATTTGAGGACCGCCAGGAACCGGAAAATCACAAACAATCGCAAATATTATTTCCAACATTATTGCACTAAATCGCACAGCGCTTGTTAGTTCGCAGAAAAAAATTGCGCTTGTTGTTCTAAGAAAAAGGCTAAAAATGATGTCATTTTTTTGCCTTTTTGTAATTAATGAAAAACTTGAAAATTATAAAGACTTTTATAAACCAATTGAAGAATATATTGAAATTATAGAAAATTTCAATATGGAATCTAAAATTGATGAAATTGAAGTTTTTTCTAATGATGATCGGAAATATCTTGAACTTTTGCAAAAAATTTTCCCAAAAACCGACATTTTTACTAACACATTAGAAGCCTATAAAATAATTGAAACTGCTAATAACTTTTTTGCGCTTAATGTCGCTGAAGCTCTTTTTAAACTAAATAAATCAATCAAAATTAATCCAAAACGTTCGCCAAGGTCAGAAACTAAACTAAAATTACACATTATCGAAACTCAACTTAAACGAAAATTAAAAGTTTACGAGAAAGTTATTCATGCCTTTTCAAAAGATTTGCAAAATGATGTTAATATAATCCTTACAAATCTTGGCAATTATGATGATAATTTAGAAAATATCTTTAATAAAATTTCAAAATTGGAAATTTCTAATTTTGAAAATCTTGAAAAATTTTTGAATTTCTGCTCAAAACCAAAAAATGAAGTTATTGATGATAAAGCATTATTTGTTTTCCATGCAAAAAAAATCTTTAAGATTCTAGATAAATTAAATAACAACACAGAATTTCAACAACTTTACACCCGCTTTCGGCTCAGTGTGAAACAAAAAAAGAAAATGTCACCTTATAAATTTTTATTAAAACATGCGGAAATAATTAAAGTTTTATTTCCTATAATCATTACAACACCTGACATTGAACTTGTGATGTTTGAAAAAAAATACTTTGACTACGTTGTAATCGACGAGGCCTCACAAATGTTTTTAGAAGAAGCCTTACCACTTTTATTTTACGGAAAAATAAAGATTTTAGTTGGCGATCATCAACAAATGCAGCCAATTCGCTGATTTGCTTCTAAATTAAACGAAGAATCAGAAGATGATGCCTTTGCAAACATCGAATCAATTCTTGAATATGCTTATTCTAAAGGTGTTTTTAACATTATGTTAGATAAAAACTACCGTTCTCATCATGCTTCACTGATGACTTTTAATTCGCGACATTTTTACGAATCGGAACTGAAGATTGCTAATAATTACAAATTTGAAGAAAATGATGTGATCGAAGTTCACAATGTTAACGGTCAATGAGATGGGCAACAAAACATTCTTGAGGCAAAGGCAGTTGTGGAAATTGCACAAAGAAATATTAACAAGTTTCCAACAATGATAATTCTTGCTTTTAATAAAAATCAACAAAATGCAATCGAAAAAATAATTTTTGAATCCTATCCAGAAATTGAAAAACTGATCTATACTGACAAAATTATTGTTAACAGTCTCGAAAATATTCAAGGAGATGAAGCGGATTTGGTAATAATTTCGGTAGCTTATGATCAAAGCGCTAAATTTGCTGCTACTTATATTGCAAGAAAAGGGGGGAAAAACGCCTTAAATGTCGCCACTTCACGTGCTCGGCAAAAAATGATAATTTGCAAATCGCTTAATGCCGATGAAATTCAAAATGCATCTAATTCTGAGGATTTAGAAATTTTTAAAGAGTGAATCAACTTTTTAGATTTAGATATTCAATCACAAATTCACTATTCACGTAAAAGAAAAAATGAACTCTCGCTTGCTGAATTAAATAATGTGAAAAAAACAAAATTTTTCACTGATTTTCAACAGGAATTTGTTGAAGAATTTTCCGTGGTTTTTCCCGATTTTGAAACAAAAACTAATTTTGTTGTGGGCAGCGAAGAAATAGACGTTGCTGTTTTTGAACAGGGCGAACTTTTATTTGCAATTTATCTTGATTCCTTAGAATATAAAGAGCCAAAAGAATATATTAAATATTTTGACGCTATTAAATTTATTGAGCAAAAGAACTACCCTGTATTTACACTAAATTTTGTCGAATGAAAACTTAATAGACAAAAGATTATCGCAAAAATCAAAGAAAAAGTGCTTAGTTTAAAAGAAAATGATCTTGTCTAAATCAGGTCTATACAATTTAAATGATTTAGTAGTGGGCTGCGATGAGGTCGGAGTTGGCGAATATTTTACAAATTTAACTGTATGTTGTACAGTTTTTCGCGAAAATGAAATCAAAAATGCGCTTTTAGACCAAATTGTTGATTCAAAACTTTTAACAGCAAAAAAAATTGCTGATCTTTTTAAAATTTTAGAAAAGAAAATAAAACACAGATTTATCAGTCTAGAAATGAAAGAATATAACCAACTTATTCAAAAAGGTCTAAATTCCCATGAGATTAAATCATTATTATATTTTAAAGTTCTAAATTCATTAATTTTAGACCTAAAAAATGAAAAAATAAATAAAATTTTTATTGATGGCTTTGTAAGCGCAAGGAAATTTGGCGAATATTTGGCAAAAATTTCCAAGATTTTCGAAATTGAGCCTTGAGATTTCCAAGAATTTCCGCTAATTTTAGAAAAAAAAGCCGATACAAAAATTAAACAAGTTGGCGCGGCTTCAATAATTGCAAAATATGCATTAAACCAAAAATTTGCTCAAAGGCAAACAAAGTGAAACACTTTTTTTCCAGCTGGATCAAATCAAATTGAAAAAATTATTGCTTTTTGTATTATTCAGATTAAAAAATATGGCAAAATTTTTCTAGAAGAAAATGTTAAACTTCATTTTAGCATTACAAAAAAAATATTAGCAAAATTAGAGGAGGAAAGCAAGAAAAATGGTTAGTTTATTTGCTGAAGACGCTGAAAACATATTGACAAATGTCGGTGTTGCTGGTGGAGTTGGTCTTGGAGGTTGAATAGGGATTACAATTGCGGTTGGAATTGTTCTTTTTGTTGTTGGCGGAATTATTGCGTTAGTTTTTTCTAAAAAAATGTTTGAAAAGCAGATTAAAGAAAACCCTCCAATAACTGAAAATATGATTCGTGCGATGTATATGCAAATGGGCCGAAAGCCATCTGAGGCGCAAATCAGAGCGGTAATGCGATCTGTTAAAAATGCAAAAAAATAGGAAAAATAGGAAAAAATGAAAAAAAAATTAATTTTAATTATCATCGATGGTTTAGGATTGCGTTCTGAGACACAAGGAAATGCGTTTGCACTTGCAAAAACACCTGTATTTGATAGTCTTTTTCAGAATTACCCAAACAGTTTAATTGCTGCATCAGGTGAAGAAGTTGGACTACCTAAAGGACAAATGGGAAATAGTGAAGTGGGCCATTTAAATATTGGGGCCGGATTTATTGTCCATACTGGTATTTCAATTATAAATAATGCCTTAAAAACAGGTGAGTTTTTTAAAAACGAAAGATTTATCAAAGCTTTTGAGCATAGTATCAAAAATGGATTTCCATTGCAAATTATGGGGCTTTTTTCGCCTGGAGGGGTGCACTCACATCAGGATCACCTTTTTGCTTTAATTGATTTTGCTGCTGATTTTGGTGTAAAAAAATTAAATATCCACCTTTTTGGGGATGGAAGGGATGTAGGCCCTAAATCAATTAAACCATGGATTGAGAAGTTAATTTTAAAACTACAAAAAACAGAAAATTATAAAATAGCTTCGATTTCCGGACGTTTTTATTCAATGGATCGCGATAAAATGTTTAATCGTGTTGAATTAGGTTATAATGCACTTTTAGGAAGAGCAGAAAATAATTTTACGGATTTAATTGATTATATAAATTCGCAATACGAAAAAGGAATTAGTGATGAATTTTTCGAACCAGCAATTAATCTAAAAGTGAATAAAAACGATTTTTTAAATGATAACCACCCTGTGATTTTTTTTAACTTTCGCCCAGACCGGGCAAGACAATTAGCCCATTTGATTTTAGGGACTGATCTATACAGGGAAAAACCAAAAAACCCTATAAAAATCAACGTTTTTGTATCAATGATGAAATACGAAGGAATAAATTGTCTTGTCGCTTTTGAAGAAATGAAAGTAAAAAATCCGCTTGGAAAAGTAATTGATGAAGCTCAATTTAGACAATTACGACTTGCTGAAACACAAAAATATGCTCATGTTACTTTTTTTGTCGATGGTGGAGTTGAACTTGAACTAAAAAATTCTGATCGAATTTTAGTTGATTCTTTAAAAGTTCAATCATATGCGAATTTTCCACAAATGTCTGCTGTTGAAATCACTGATAAACTTATCGATGTTGGCCAAAATTACGATTTTATTATTATGAATTTTGCAAATCCTGATATGGTGGGACATACAGGAAATTTAAAATCAACAATTAAAGCTGTAGAAATTCTTGATGCACAAATCGGACGAATTTCTCAATGAGCAAAAGTGAGCAATTTTAACTTTTTCATAACTGCAGACCATGGAAATGCCGAACTAACAGAGGACGAAAACAAAAACCCCTCCACAAAACACACAACTTTTCCCGTAATGTTAATTTCAAGTGATAAAAGTATTAAATTAAAAAACGGAAAACTTGCAAATATCGCGCCAACTATTTTAGATTATTTAGGACTTGCAAAACATCCTGATATGGATCATGACTCACTAATAATTAAAAGCAAATAGTTCTCACATTTTAAAAAGTATCGTAATTTATAGTACTTTTTAAAATAAGACTCGGTAAAACAAAACGCCGGAAAAGAGGGGAAAGATACGGAAAATTTACTTAAAAAATTTACAAAGCGTTCCTTTTTGCAGCGCTTTCAGCGCTTGCAATAATTTTCTCTAGTAATGAGATTCTTCAAAATGAGGAAACTGTTATTAAACAAAAACAGCAGAAAATTGAAATAAAAAGTCGTAAAATTCATATAAAATCAACCAAATTACCTCAGTTTCTAATCAAGATGCTAATAAAATTCCAAAATCTGTTCTAGAAATCCCACTCAAGAAAATGGTTTTACCCCTGTAATTCCTGCTTTTTTTAATTTTAAAATTTAATTTTCTTGTTTTTCTTGTAATTATAGCTAAAAAATGCGGTTATTTTGAGCATAAAATATAGGAAAAGCCAATTTTTGGGACAAAATTATGCTAAAAAAAGTTTTTGTTGTTAAAATAGTTGCAAAAACTTTTTTTTTTTTTTTTTTTACATTTTCTATAATATTTATGCTATAATATTGTTCACAAGAGTAACAATAGCAAAAGGGATCACCTGATACCATTCCGAACTCAGTAGTTAAGCCTTTTTACGCCGAAAATACTAGAAATAGGAAAATAGGAAGTTACTCTTTTTTTAGTTTTCTTGAAAATGTGTAAAAAAATATACATTTTAGCAAATAGTTCTCACATTTTAAAAAGTATCGTAATTTATAGTACTTTTTAAAATAAGACTCGGTAAAACAAAACGCCGGAAAAGAGGGGAAAGATATGGAAAATTTACTTAAAAAATTTACAAAGCGTTCCTTTTTGCAGCGCTTTCGGCGCTTGCAATAATTTTCTCTAGTAATGAGATTCTTCAAAATGAGGAGACTGTTATTAAATAAAAACAGCAGAAAATTGAAATAAAAAGTCGTAAAATTCATATAAAATCAGCCAAATTACCTCAGTTTCTAATCAAGATGCTAATAAAATTCCAAAATCTGTTCTAGAAATCCCACTCAAGAAAATGGTTTTGCCCCTGTAATTCCTGCTTTTTTTAATTTTAAAATTTAATTTTCTTGTTTTTCTTGTAATTATAGCTAAAAAATGCGGTTATTTTGAGCGTGAAAAATACGAAAACCGCTTTTGATTTTTTTCATTTATACTATAATTAACAAATAAAAAAATGTTGACTTATAGCCAAAAAGTTAAAGTTGAAATTCTTTCAAACCGGTTATCGCGCCAAAAATTTCTTTCATTATTAAAAGGGTTAATTTTTAGCGCCACAAAATCTGATGATTCCGATTATTTTATTATTAGAATAAATAAAAAAGACATCAAAAATAAATTATGCGAAATTTTAATTTTTTTTAAAATTGAATTTTTCCACACAAAAACAAATAAAAATTGAATTTGTATTGAAAAAAAACAAATAAAAATTGAAAAAACTCCACAAAATATACAATATTTTTTTGCTGGGCTTTTCATTGGAGGAGGTTCAATTTCTCCGCTAGAATCAAAAAGCTATCATTTAGAAATTTCATTTTTAGACAAAGAAAAATGCAAAAAGGTAGTTTCTATCTTGGAAAAAAATAAATTAGAGTTCACTTTTCGACAGATTTTTTATCAAAATCATTTCAAGTTATATTTAAAAAAGGTAAACGAAATAATTTACTTTTTAATGGCGATTGGGGCACTTGAACAAGCATCTAAATTAGAAATTTTAAGAATTAGACGTGACCATTATCTAAATGCTAATCGAATAACAAACTTTGATATTAAAAATGCTAAAAAAATAAGTGATTCTTCAGCAAATTTTACTAAAAAATGAAATTTAATTCAAAAAAATAAATTAATTAAGCTTTTTAACAAAAAACAGATAACTTTTTTTTATCTAAAAGAAAAAAACCCTGAATTAAGCTTACAAGAAATTTCCGAAATATTAAAAAAAGAGTATAATATAGACATAACAAAATCAGGTTTAAATTACTGACTTTCTAAAATTAATAAAATACTTAAAAAAAAAGGAGAAAAAAATGAATAATAAAGTTGTTTATAACGAGCGCGATTTTAAAGCTTATAGCCGTTCGACAATTTATATACAAAAACAAACAAATCGTTTGTTAGCTTTTTCCTTACTATGATTAGGGGTTGCGATTTTATTTATAAGTTTATTTACCTTTTCAATTCTATCAATTGAATCGCTTTACTCAGTTTACTCAAACCTTACTTATTCAATGACTTCTAACGCAATGAGAGTTATTTTTACAATAATTTTGCTTGTCGGGATAAATTTTGGGGTATCATACTATATTGGCAAATACGCGCTGGCGGAAAAACCAACAACATTTTTTTTAGTTTTTCTTTTTTTAATTTTTGTACTTGCAAATTCTTTTTTATTGCCAATGTTTTTTGCTTCCCAAATACTTCTAGGCAAATCCAGTTACATAATGATTGCAATCGCTGGCGCTGGCGGACTGATGACCCTAATTGGGATTCTGGGTTATTTCCAAGTTATTAACTTTGGGAAAATTCTACCTTTGATTATTATTGGTTTTTTAATTGAAATAGTCCTTGCAATTGCTTCATATTTTATTTTTTCATCTTTTTTAAATACCTTATACTCACTCGTTGGAATTAGTGTTACACTAGGAACAATTGGATATCAGTTTTGGCTTATTCGTAATCAATCATGTCAAATTCTTGCTTTTTATACAGATGAAAATGAAATTAAACGCATTTTTTTAAGAGTAGCAATTTGAAATGCTCTTAGTTTGTATATTTCATTTATTCGATTATTTTTATTTATAATTAGACTTTTAAGTTCACGAACCTAAAAAAATTATTTTAAAATGATATTGTTTTAAAAGGTTTTTCAAATGGATAAAAAAATAATTCTAGTGGATATTGAAATAAGTAAGGGCTCAAATATTAAATACGAGCTTGATCATCGAACTAAAAAATTAGTAGTTGACCGAATTTTATATGGCGATTTTGTCTACCCTGCAAATTATGGAAGCATTCCCCAAACTTTAGACTGAGATGGAGATGCTCTTGATATTTTAGTTTATTCAAACCAAAAATTCCTACCAGGATCACAGTTAAATGCAAGACTTTTGGGTTCGCTTGAGATGATTGATGATGGCGAAATTGATACAAAACTAATTGGTGTTCATAATGATGACTATCGTTTTGAGCATATTAATTCACTTGATGATTTGCCCCGTGAATGACTTGATTCAATTCATTATTTTTTTAGCAATTATAAAAATTGAAAAAAACCCGGAATTACCAAAGTTTCAAAATTTATTAATTTAAAAGAAACATTAAAAGAATACCAGACTTGTCAAAAATTGTATTCAGAATATAAAAACCTTGAAAAATCTGAATTTTTAAAAATAATGCAAAAAAAATTTCCAGAAAAATATCAATAGGGAATTCTGCAAAAATGAGTATTTATTAAAAAAAGGCAAAATTGAAATTTTACTTATTTTTTGAATTTTTTTATAATTATTTTACTAAAAAACATTGTTTTTAAAAATTTTTTAAAAACATTAAGATTTTTGCAGAGTTTTAATTTTTTGTGCTAAAATACAACATGAAAATATTATTAAAACAAATTTAATTAATTAATTAATTTCAATTTAGAGATAGAGGTAGCTATGAATATGAAAAAGAAAATAAAACTAAATAAATTTCTCAGTTTAGGGCTTATTTTTCCCGTTCCAATCATTGGTATAGCCGCGGCTTGCGGAGAAAGTAACGACACTAAAACAGAAACCCAAAATGAAACTCAAGGAAAAAATTCTGAAGGTTCTGATACTCAGAAAACCACAACTGATACACAAACTAAAACAATTACTGACGTTTCAAAAATTTCTGGCTTAGTCACTTCACGTAAATCTGAAATTACCGCAGCAAAATCCGATGAAAACAAACATTTCCCAATGAATATGGCGGTTGTAACTGCTGATGGAACTGTTAATGATAATTCCTTTAACCAATCAAGTTGGGAAGCTGTCCAACAACTCGCAGCTCTTACTGGTGGAGAAATAACTCCTGTTGATAGTTCTACTTCTGAATTAGAAGGGCAATATAGTTCGCTTGTTAATACAAACAAAAATATTTGAGTTCTTTCAGGTTTTCAACACGGAGATGAACTTACAAAGTGATTACAAATTCCAGAAAACAAACAATCTTTCATTGATAAAAAAATTATTGTTATTGGAATCGACTGAAATGATAACAAAAAAGTAATTCCTGAGGGACATTATATTAATCTAACCTACAAAACTGAAGAAGCAGGTTGGCTAGCAGGTTATGCAAACGCTTCCTTTTTGGCGAAAAAATTTCCAAATGATGCAAATAAAAGATCAGCAATTACTATCGGTGGCGGGGTTTTTGCATCTGTAACTGATTTTATCGCTGGGTATTTAACGGGAATTAAAGCCTGAAATGAAAAAAATGCAGACAAAAAGACTAAAATAACAGATGATAAAGTTGCCCTAGATCTTGGTTTTAATGCACAAGAAACTACTACCAAGGAAAGACTAGAGCAAATTGCAACAAAAAACAATCCTACAACACTTTTAGCAGTAGCTGGGCCTTTAACAGAAATTTTTTCCGATGTAGTTGCAAACAAGGAAAATCGTTATTTAATTGGCGTTGACACTGACCAATCACTTGTTTATACAAAATCTAAAAATAAATTTTTCACATCAATTTTGAAAAATTTAGGTTATTCAGTCTTTAGTGTTTTAAGTGATTTATATACTAAAAAATCAGATTCAAAAAATTTAGCTGGATTTGAATTTAACAAGAAAAGTGCCACAGTTTATTTAGGGTTTAAAGATAATTTTGTAGATATTGCAGAAACTTCTTTAGAAGGTGAAGATAAAGATCTCGCAACTCAGGCAATTTCCGAGGCTAAAAAAGAATTCACAGAAAAAACACAATCAGCTTCAAATGACCAAATTCGCACAACCTTATCAATTCCAACTATGGATAACGATCAACAAAACAAACTCAACAAACTTGTTAGTGAAATTAATAAATAAATTTTAGTACTACCTTTATAAAAGCAAATTTTTCATATATTATTACAAAATCTGTAAACGAAAAATTTAAAATGAAAAATCTGGGATAATTTTATTCTAGATTTTTTCTTTTTTTGGTAATATTTTTTAATATAATGGTAAATCAAGATTATGCAATTGAATTTATAAAAGTTTCAAAAAAATTTGGTAATTTTTATGCTAACCATAAAGTTGATTTTAAAGTCAAAAAAAACACAATTCACGCTTTAATTGGCGAAAATGGCGCAGGTAAATCAACGCTTATGTCAACCCTTTTTGGAATTTATACCCCCGATGAAGGACAAATTAAAGTTAATGGAAAGCCTTCTTTTATCGAGAACCCCAATCGTGCTGCTGATTTTGGAATTGGAATGGTTCACCAACACTTTAAATTAGTTGATGCTTATTCCAATTTTGAAAATATCATTTTAGGTCAAGAATTTAGCCACTATGGGATTCTAAACAGAGAAAGCGCAAAACAGAAAATCAAAATTTTACAAGAGAAATACAATATTCACTTTAATCTAGACCAAAAAACAGGAGATGCATCCGTTGTTGTTAAGCAAAAAATTGAAATTATTAAAATTTTATACCGTAATTCAGATATTTTAATCTTTGATGAACCAACAGCAATTTTATCACCACAAGAAATTGATGCTTTTTTAGAAATTTTGAAATTTTTTGTCAAAAATGGCAAAACTATCATTTTTATCTCACATAAATTATTAGAAGTTAAACAAGTTGCAAATTCTGCCACTGTTTTAAGACACGGAAAAATTATTGCTGATTTTGAAAATCTTGAAAACGTAACCATCGCTGAAATGACAGAAGCAATGGTGGGAAAAACTGTTATAGAATCCAAAAACATATCAGAAAACCAATTTTCACAATTGGGTCTTAAAGTTGAAAATCTGTTTGCAAAAACAGATAAAGAAATAATTGGTTTAAATTTGGAGATTTATAAAGGCGAAATTTTAGCAATTGCTGGAATTGAAGGAAATGGACAATTAGAACTTGAACTTGCAATTTCCGGTCTAATTAATTCAAAGGGGAAAATTTTTGTCTATGATAAAGAAAATAAACCTATTAATATCGTAAATTTAGGGGTTTTTTCTCGTTTTGGTCTAATCTCGTATGTTCCAAGCGATAGACACAAATATGCCCTTGTTCTTGATTTGCCAAATTTAGATAATTCAATCATTCGAAACTTAAAAAGCAAAGATTTTGTTGCCAAAACCTTTATAAAATCACGAAAAGTTCAAGAATTATATGCTAAAATTGTTAAAAATTTTGATATTCGTGGCGATGATATTGGTCGCAGAAATTCGCGGCTTTTATCCGGGGGGAACCAACAAAAATTCGTGCTTGGTCGTGAAATTCTAACTCCCCATGAAGTACTTTTGATTGTTCAACCCACTCGCGGACTTGATATTGGCGCTATTAACCTGGTTCATCAAATAATTTTAGAACAAAAAAAGCAAAATAAAGCGATTTTGCTAATTTCATATGAACTTGATGAAGTTTTAGCGCTAGCAGACACAATTTGCGTACTTAACAAAGGAAAACTTTCAAAAAAATTCTTACGAAATGAAATTGATCGTTACAAAATTGGCGAATTAATGGGAGGATTAGAATATGATTAAAAATTTAATTAATCCGTTTCCATTTTTTTGAAAAAAAATTGATAAAATTAGTGCAAAAAGTTCGTCTGAAAAAATTTTTTCAACACTTTGAGCAATTTTTTTCGGAATTCTTATTTCATTCATTTTCATTCGTTCATTTGGTTATAATCCATTAAAAGTTTATAATACAATGTTTTTTAAGATTGCTTTTGCTAAAAACGAGATTCGAAATTTACTATTGGTAACATCAATTTTTGTTTTTGCCAGTATTGCAATCGCGATTTCTTTTAAAGCAGGTCTATTTAATATCGGCGTTCCTGGCCAGATGATGATTTCAGGGGTTATTGCCTTAATTATTTATTTAAATTTAACTTCAATAAATATTTATATTCGTTTATTTCTAGGCTTTTTTTTGGGAATTTTGACCAGTGGAGTTCTTGGTTTTTTAGTTGGAATTTTAAAATCTTTTTTGCGGATTAACGAGGTTATTTCAACAATTTTAATAAACTGAATAGTCTATTATATAACTAAATTTTTACTTACATCCACCAGTTTTGAAATTGGCTTTAAGTCAAATTCGCCACTTACAAGCCAAAGTATTAGCGATGCAGCCTTTCTATCAGTTTTTCCAACAAGAAGTTTTTCGATAATAATACTATTTTTAGGGTTGTTGTTTGCTTTTTTAATATGAATTGTAATGCAAAAAACAACAGTTGGCCTCCGAATAAAAATTGTTGGCCAAAATAAAAACGCCGCAACTTATGCCGGAATTAACAACAAAACTATGACAATTTCAACAATGACGCTTTCCGGGATAATTAGTGGAATCGCTGGCTTTATTTGATATATTTTTTATAAGCGCTCGTTTACATTAGCAAATGGCATGCCGCGTGAAGGGTTTGATGCAATTTTAGTCGCACTTTTAGCTTTTAACTCTCCTCTTGGCATCATCCCAACCTCATTTTTTTATTCTACATTAACAATTGGCGCTAGCAGACTTCAGAATCATTCAATTTTATTAAACCAAGAAACAATGCAAATTGTAATCGGAATTATTATTTATTTATCGGCAATTTCGGTTATTTTTATTAACTTTAAACCGATAAGGTGAACTTTAAACTTTTGATTTTTGCTACGCTCAAAGCGATTTTTTGATACAAAAACACAAAAATTGGCGTTTTTGAAATTGGAAAAATCTAATTTTAGTAATTTAAATTTAATTGGCATAAAAAAGATTAAAAAGGAAAAAATTGAGACTCTTAACTATGAAATTACTAATTTAGAAAAGAAAAAAAATGAATATTTAGCTGTGTTTTTAAATGAAAAAATTAATGTTTTTAAATTGTATCTTAACATTCAAAAAATTAATATTAAATTATATTTTTTGAAAAAACAGTCATTGAAAATAAAAAATGCTGATAATGTTTTATTGTGAAAAAAAATTAAGTTGAATATTAAAAATAATTTTGGCATCGACTCAAATTTTAAAAATAAAAATTTACACGAAAAATTGGCATTTTTTGAATCTATAGCTCAAAAGAAAAGACTAGCAAACCAAGAACTAAATTCGTCAGGTTATTATGATCTTAGAAATAATTTTAATGCATTTAAACAACAATTTATCGAACAACATTTACAATTTCGAGCTTTAAAAGTTAAAATCATTAATGATTTTAGAACAAAAAAAAATTTAAAATCTGACAAAATTAAGGAGAAAAAATAATGACGCTTGATACAATTATTCCAATTCTGACACTTTTTTTTCTTTTTTTTTCAATAATAACAACAGGTTCAATTGCCGGATTATATAGCGAAAAAACGGGAATTGTCAACATTGCAATTAACGGAATCATGATCATCGGCGCAACAATTTATGGATTTTTTTCAATTCTAATTGGTATTTCCAATATGGCCATTCAGTTATTGCTAATCCCACTTGCAGCACTTTTTTCAGGGCTTTTTGCTCTTTTACATGGGTTTATCACCATAAAATTGAAAGGGAATCATATAATTTCTGGGGTAGCTCTCAATATTCTTGCCCCTGCAATTTCCTTTGTTTTGCTAAAAATTTATGGAAATAATAACCGTTTTGAATCAATTGCTAACGAACTAGCTTTTGGACAAAACAAGGAATTTCTAAACATTTTTTCACTTAAATTATTTATCGTAACTAGCTTAATTATTATAACCTGATTTATTTTTGCAAAAACAAAACTAGGACTAAGAATTTCTGCAATTGGCGAAAATCCGCATGCAGCAGCTGCGGCCGGAATTAATGTTAATAGACTAAAATGATTTGGTGTTTTTCTTTCAGGAATAATCGGCGGAATCGCGGGTAGTTTTTATTTTCAGTACGCCGGTTCGACTTTTAGAGGAAATGTTCAAGGCCTTGGATTTTTGTCATTGACGATTTTAATTATGGGCCGCTGAAAAGTTGTCTTTATTGTAATTTCAGGGCTAATTTTCCCGTTTTTGTACACATTATCAATTAATTTAGCAGGAAATTTTGGAAACTTTTTACCAATTGTTGAAGCTTCCCCATATCTTTTTACAATTATTCTGCTTATGTTAAGTTCAAAAAAAGATTTAGCCCCGAAAGCACTCGGAATTCCCTATGATAAATCGTTAAAATAAATCATCCTTATTTTATATTTTATAATATAAAAAATAACCATTTTAATTTAGACACACAAAGGTTTTAATATGTATAAAAAATTTTTTGATGGCGTAATTGAAGTAATTACAGGTCCAATGTTTTCCGGTAAATCTGATGAATTAATTAAAAGGATAAAAATTCTAACATATGCTGATATTAAAACGTTAGTAATAAAACCTAAAATCGATAATCGTTTTTCTGAATGTGAAATTGTTTCGCGTTCCGGACTTAGAATTCCCACTTTTAGCGCGAGAACAACGCAAGAAATTAAATACTTATTTGCCCAAAACAACTACCAAGCAATTGCTATTGACGAAATTCAATTCTTTGATGATGAAATAGTTTCTTTTCTTGATGAAATTGCAAACAAAGGAATTAGAGTAATTGTTAGCGGTCTTGATCAGGATTTTCGTCGAAAACCTTTTGGTAGCTTACCAAATTTAATGGCAATTGCCGAAAATGTTACAAAATTACAGGCAGTTTGTTCCCTATGCAAACGCGCGGCCACAACTTCGGCACGCCGTAGTAAAATTGGCAGTCAAACTTTGATAGGTGATCAAACCGAATACGAAGCTCGTTGTCGCGCGTGCCATAATTTATAATTTTTTTTTTTTTTTTTAAGAACTATTCCTTATTTTGTGCTATAATTACTATTTGTATGCAAGTGTAGTTTAATGGTAGAACTTCAGCCTTCCAAGCTGACTGTGAGGGTTCGATTCCCTTCACTTGCTCCATATCTTTTGTGACCATTTTCTTTCCTTCAAAAACCTATTTTCAACGTTTTTTGAAGTAATTAATTTTTATTTTTACAAAAATAATATAAAATTATACAAGTATTTTAAAATCTAAAAAAGGGGAATAATGGTAACATTTTCTGGAACAGTAATTGACAAATTGGGTTTTCACGCTCGACCAGCTTCAAAAGTTGCTAAATTAGCAACCGAATTTAAATCGGAAGTTAAAATTTTTAACGGCGAAAAATCTGGAAATGCAAAGTCAATTATGAATATAATGGCATTAGGTATTAAATCTGGAGCCGAATTTCGTTTTGAAATTACTGGTGAAGATGAAAACGAAGCGGCAAAAGCAATTAAAGATTTAATAATTGCAGAAAAATTAATTCTTGAATAGTTAAAAATAGAAATTTTTATCAATTTTTTTCAAAAACCCCGTCAATTGCGGGGTTTTTATATTTCAGCATTATGATTATAAAAATGGTTTAAAAATTATACTTTTTTATAATTTTTAAGATAAATAGCAAAAAAAGCTTTTATTTGTTGTAAAATTTAGTTATTCAATCTAATTTTTCGTGTTGAATTAATCATTTTTTATATTAAACTATAAATAAAGGAAAAAATGACATTTTCACTCAAATCTGTATTTAGCGGAAGCACCAAGAAAAGTACCAATAATTCTGGCGCTGGTAAAATGCGCAGGATTTTGTCAAAAATATCTGGAGCTTTTATGCTCCCAATTTCGGTAATGTCAATTGCCGGATTGCTTTTAGGAGTTGGAGCGGCAATTGCAAGTAATGCGCCTGAGGATTATTTACATCTAAAACGATTTGGATTATTTTTCCAATTATTAGGCGAACCTGTTTTTGCTGCCTTGCCGCTTTTATTTGCCACAGCCTTCGTTATCGCCTTCACAGACGAAGCGGGTGTAGCTGTTTTTTCTACGATCATCGGTTTTCTTGTTTTTGTTGCAATTCAGTCAGTTTTTATTTCTGATGTAACAAAAGAGATTATTAATGAAACTACCAACAAAAAGGAAATAAAAAAAATTGGCGTTGAAATTTTATTTCAAGGCGCAGGAAGAGACCCGGCTGGACTTAGCCAACTTGTTGGCTCATCTTTAGGTTTTAAATCCCTGCAAACTTCTGTATTTGGCGGGCTAGCTGTCGGCCTTACCGTTCAATATTTATATAATCGTTTCCACACAATTCAATTACCACAAATGCTTTCATTTTTTGGTGGTAAAAGATTTGTTTCCCTTATTACAATTCCGACAATGGCCTTATTAGCCTTTGTTTTCTTAATCTTTTGACCTTGAGTCGGAGTTGCATTAAACCTTTTTGGAACCTCTTTAGCGAAAGTTCCTTACGGGCTTGAGTCATTTATTTTCGGATATATAGAAAGATCTTTAATTCCTTTTGGACTTCACCATGTTTTTTATGCCCCACTTTGATATTCTCCAGCTGGTGGTGATGCTGGTGCAACAATTACTAACTGAGCACTAAATGAAGGAATTGAAGTTGTTGCTCATGATGGAAATGCTTTTGAGATTGTTTCAAAAGGAACAACAGTAGCTGGTGATTCACTTCAGAAAATTTTAAAAGCAATTGCGGAAAATAAAGACAAATTTGTTGGTGATTCAACAGGTTCAACCCACCTTTTAAAATTCGCCAACACAATCGATTATACAAAAGATGGCAAAGAATTTTCGATACCGCTTTTTTCCTTTTTAGCAAATAATGGTTTTAAAGTCGGAAGATTTACCGATGGAAAATTCTCTGGAATGATGTTTGGGCTTCCAGCAGCCGCTGCTGCAATGATTATGGCAGCGCCAAAAGAAAATCGTAAAGTTGCAACCGGAACTGTTGTTCCAGCAGCTGCAACTTCAGTTGTAACTGGAGTAACTGAACCAATCGAATTTACTTTCTTATTTTTAGCGCCAATGCTTTTCTGGGGATTTCACGCTTTTATGATGGCAACTTCGTTTATGATTGCCAACTTGGCCGGAGTTCATATTCCGATGGTTTTCTCAGGTGGAGCGCTTGATTTATTAATGTATGGAATAATCCCAGTTCAAAAAGGTACTAATTTCTGGTGAACTTTTCTAGTTGGGCTTGCTTATGCACCAATTTATTATTTTGTTTTCCTATTTTTCATCAAATGGAAAAATCTTGAAACACCAGGAAGAGGAGAAAATATAAAATTATTTACCAAAGCCGATTATATTGCTCGAAATGAACAAACAAAAGGAAAAAATATTGACCCACAAGCGCTTGCAATAATTCAAGGTTATGGGGGAATTGATAATATTACAATTTTCAATAACTGTGCTTCTAGGCTCCGTTATGATGTTAAAGATTTAGCGCTGGTCGATGAAAAGAAACTAAAAGCCGCTGGTGCTGTAGCAATTAAAATCGAAGGACAACATCATGTTCAAGCGATTATGGGACCTGTTGCTGAACAATTAAATGCGAAAATTAACTCACAACGTGAATTAATTAAATCACTTTCGCAATCAGAAATTAGTAATATTTTAGAACGCAGCCCTAAAAAAGTTGGCTCTGATAGCAAAAATCAGCTTAAAACTGACTGTAAATGTGGAGAAGAAATTTGTAGATGTAATATTCCACAAAACATTTTCGCACCCGCTACCGGAGAATTAATCGAACTTAGCGCCGTAAAAGATGGCGTATTTTCTGAGAAAAAATTAGGGAAGGGTTTTGCTATTCGTGTTGGAAAAACCGGAAAAATTGACATTTTTGCGCCAATTTCAGGGTATGTAAGTATGGCTTTTGAAACAAAACACGCCTTTGGATTCACCTCTCATGATGAAAGTACGCAAATTTTAATACATATGGGAATTGACACTGTTGATCTTGAAGGTCAAGGTTTTGAAGCCTTTATTAAAACGGGTCAAAAAATTCGCGCTGGCGACAAAGTTGCAAATGTTGATCTTGATTACCTCAGTAATTCTGGAATCACAAATACCGACATTATCGTTGTTCTGCTCCATGAATCAAGTCAAAAAGATTTCAAATTTGTAATCAAACCACAAAAAATTAATTCCCTACCTGTTTTAGTAGGAAAAAGTCACAAACCTTAAATTAAAAAGGTTGTTTAAACCCAAATAATCTAAGGTTTAACACTGTTAGTTCTAAATTCTAACGGTGTTTTTTTATCCATTTTTATTTTCGATATTTGCGTTTAATTATACAGCATTTTTTTTCATTAAAGTAAACAATAACCAAAAATTACAATAAAAAAACATCATGCTTTTTAGAAAACTATTAAAAAATGATCTAAACAATTTCACTTTTTTAAAAAAGGCTTATTAAAACTAGTAAAATGCGTAATTATACTTTAAATTACGGTTTTTTTTTACTTACTTTCAGTCACCAAAAACATCAACTTTGTGCGCGTCATCAAATCCATTTGGGAACAAGTAAGTTTTTATGCTTTTACCAGTGTAAAGTTGTTGCATTGCTTGGAAATAAGATTTTCTCTGATGCTTTGAGCCATAAATTAAATCGTATTTTGGCAAATTATAACTGCCATAATACCCATTATATTCATGACCATAAGATCGTAAATTTAGAGTAAGCGCAGTTGACGCTGTTCTATCGTTTGCAAAAACAAGTGAATAAAGCTTGTTGTTTTTATAAACTCCGGTTCCTGACATTCCTCCACCTGCTGTAAAATTATCAAGCAGCGTTCCTAAACCCCAAAATAAATATGGGGTTTCTTTGAAAGTATTAGTTGATTTGTCAAACTTTGTTACCTTAATAAAACCATTACTTACATAGGCATTTGAGATAAAAAGGTCTGTCAAACCCGGCTTATTTACAAAAGAGCGATATGATCTTGTCCAGGAAAGATCCCCTCCATCTTTCAGTTTTGGATTAGTTAAATCACTATTAAAATAAAGGTCATGATCCTTATTTACATAAGGACTCACACTAAATTTCCTTGTTTGTCAAGCTTGCTTATTTTTATATTCGTTTAAAGTGGAATTAAGTTCGCCTTCAGAAACCGGGAAACCAAGACCGTAAAACTGATTTGCCGGAAGTTGTTCATATTGATTTTTTTCTAAAAGATTTGCTTCTGAAGTAATTGTACTTGTTTTATCGTTAGTTTTTGTGTCTTTATGGTCATTATACCAATCCTGTGTAATTACTTTTGCTTGTTGTTCATTATCAAAAGTAAGTTCCATAATCGCAAAATCAAGTAATTCTTCCATATTTTTGTATTTTTCTTGGTCTGTATAATCACCAGGTTTTTTCTCAAATACATTAGTACCAAAAACGATTGTTTTAGCATTTAGTTCCGCATCCTTTGGCAGTTCTTGATTATTGTTTAACTTATCATCTTGGGTTGCAAAATTAGCACTAACATCTAACTGTTTCCCGCCATTATGGATATTTGTTGTTTTTGTTCTTATTGAAATATTTACCGTATCATAATAATTATCTTTGCGCGTTTCGCCAGTTGTTGTCATAATATTATTAAGTCCCACACTGCTTTTAATTTTTGTTAAACTAAGACTTCAAGTATTATATTGTCTGTTATAAGAATTATAGGCATCTTCATCACGCCCATAAATTTTGCCAGCATGATAATCATTAGCGAGTAAAAGTCGATTTAAAACGTGCGCATTTGTGATAAAATATCAAGTAAGCGGGTAGGTTCCATTATCCTCTTTTTTATAATCAAGAATATTTAAAGTTCCGTGTCATCCTTTGCTAAAATGCACAATTTCTTTAGGATCTAAATACTCAGGAATGCCTTCTTGGCCATCAGGACGAAATTTTAAAAAAGAACCGTTGCGAATATGAATAGCAATCGCATTTTTTGTTAGTTTTTTATACTCTTCGTTTGGCAGCATTCGTGGAAGACCAACTCTTCCCGGTCCGCCTCTTAAAATTTGCCCAGTTTCTTTATCAACATGAATTGCTGGGGAAGTATCACCTTTTTGATGTTGGGGAATATCGATACCAGTGATTTTTCCGGAACTATCAAATTTTGGAACAACAAAAGTTCTATAAGCGGCATTATCATATAAAGGTTGCCCATTTTGTTTGGCTTGTTCATCAATTTTCGCTTTTAAATTTGCTGGTAATTTTTTTGTCTTCCCGCGCGGATATTCACTAAGGCCGTCTGGGTTTTCAAGACCAATGATTTTTGCCGGCCCACCGCCGAATTTCTCAATTAAATATCTTCATTCATGATCAGGGAAATCGTATTGATACTGATCTTCAACAATCCTTTTCCCATCTTTTACAATCGCTCAGTTTTGACCTTTAGGGATAATTTCCTTTAATTTTTCATAGTATTGATTAACTTTATCAGCAGGAATTTCTTGTCTTGGTGGTGTTTCTTTTTCTTGTTTTTTTTCGACTGGTTTTAAAACCTCGCGAAATGAACCAATAATTAATTTGGTAAGATTATCAACTTGGTAATTTGTTTTTTTCACTTGATAGTCTAAAGTTTTAAAAGCATTATCTCATTCTCGCTGTTTTTGCTCAAGGTCGGCACCTTTAAATAATTTAGCTAAATCAACTTTAAATTTATCAAAATTTTTTTTAAGTTCTTGATAACTTGCCGCCGAAGGAGAATTTTCAAAACTTTGATATGAAGAATCAATCCGGTTTTTAAGATCTTCTCTAATATTTTCAGTTTTAATTTGTTGACTCTGGTCGACGTTTTGTTGCCTTTGTTCGGTTGAATTTTCTTTTTTTATATGTGTTTTGCAAGATAAGGAAATAAGTAAAACGGAGGCAAAACTAAGCGCATAAATTAGTAAAAATGGATTTTTTTTCATAAAAAAGTATTTTTTTTTCATGTTTTACCCCAAAAAATTTAATTAACTAAGCAAACCTTCAGAAGCTGAAGCATTTGCTTGTTTTCCGATTAGAACTTGAGCTGTTCCAATTGTTGAACCAATTTGATTTTTGATTGAATCGCTTTCAACATAAATCTGAGAAATACCGTTTCCTGAACCATTTGCAACTTCAATGAATTTTCGAAGTTGTTCAATTGCATCACCTTCTGGATTCCCGGTGATATAAACAGGATAGCCATAAATTGACTCACCATTTACTTTGACAACAACTTTCGGACTTTCTCAGCCATCAGCAAACCTTTCGCTAAATTGGGCGCCATTAAGATCTTGGAATTTAAAATTAAGACTTTTAGAACCTGAATTTTGCCCTTTTATTACTAATTTTTTGAATTTTAACTTTCTAAAACCAGTATAATTTTCCTCAGCATACGGATCATCTTTTCAAGTTCTTACTTTGTCATTGAATGATTTATCAAATTGCTCAAAATTTATCCCTTTAAAAGTATTTACATCAGTATCGGAAAAATCGAGAGTGGTGGGCCACCCACCTTTTCCGCCGTGATTGCCTTGGAAAACACGTTGTTCAATTTTGGAATCAAAAACGATACTAAGACCTTCATTGATTTTTGAAACATCATCACCTTTTTCTCATCTTAGCGAATCAAAAATGATTGAACCACCAATTTTCCCTTGATTTGAGCCATAAGTCGCTTGATTATTGTAATCAAAACTGATAAAATCAACATTTTTAAGCGCGTTAGGATTAATTGCTCAACCTTCATCAAGAGAATTTATCTCTGTATAGATTGAAAGTTCTTTTAATTTTTTATTTTCAAGACCGCGAAGCGATTTAGTTGCGCCGGTATTATTCAAAAAAACTGACACTGTTTTGATTTGTTCAGGAATTTCTTTAAAAATTTGCTCGGCATTTTGCTGAGTATGCGTCTCGCCAATATTTCTGATTCTAAGAGCTTGAACTTTATTGTCTTTTTTGGAAACTTTTGACATTATTTCCTTGAATTTATCAAATGCATTATTATCATTTGCATCTAATTCGACAACTTTGAGTGGTTGACGATTTTGCTTATCTTCATTTTGCTCGTTTGGGGTATATTCATAAACTTTGATTGAATTTTGGAATTGATTATCAATTTCAGAACTAAAACTTGAACTTACATCTTTTTTATCTCAACCGGCAAAAATCCCATTAGAAATATCATAAGGCGACATTCCTCAATAACCGGGTGTATTAAAAGTTCGAGCTTTATTATGTGCTTTCATGCGGTTTATTACCGGATTTTTTCCTTCATTTTCGTAATTTCAAACATTAGGCGATTCAGTGGAAGGCAACAAGCCTTGACGTAAATATTTTAACTCATCAAAAGTAAAAGACGTTTTTTCTGGCCGTCTCTTTAATTCTTCAAGATATTGTTTATCTCTGTTTAATTCGTATTTTGGAAGGTCAATATCTTGTTCATAGACTTCTTTTCAAAGTTGTTTTCCTGCTTCTGTTTTAGGGATTTTGCCTCTTACTCAATCTTTTTCAAAATCTTCTTTATAACGCCGTTCAATTTCTGCGACTTTTGCTTCTAATTGTTTTACACTTTCTTCGTATTTTTTAATTTCAGCAGCCACACCTTGTTTGTAACGATCAAGCGCTTTTTTTATTAGATCAGCTGGTACTTGACCTTGTTCCGTTGATTTTATTGGGTTTTCACCCACAATTGGTGATTTATTTTCCTCTTTTGGGGTAGGCAATGGCTCTACTTTTGGCACTGGAGTTTCCACTACTTTTTTTGGAATTTCCGTTATTTCATTTTTATCAATTGTTGGTGTTGTTATTATATTTGTAATTGTAATTTCTTGTTTTGGCGTTTCGATAACAAGCGGCTCCGTTTTTTCGATCTCTTTTATTTCTGGTTTTTCTATTTCTTTTTTAATTTCAGGTTTAATTTCTGGTTTTATTAGATCAACTTTTGGTTTTTTATTCTCAAATGGTTTAAATTCAGAATTTGTTACTGGCGAATAAAAACTTGGATCATTTGCATCGTTTTTTGCAACAATTGAAGGGGATTGAGAATTATAGCCAATTAAATTATCAAAGGATAAAAACTTACCTAGTTGCGGATTAGCAAAAAAAGTGCTAAAGGCCGCAATAATTGCAGAAGTTGCAAGCCCAATTATTAAAAGTTTTCTTCTTCTTGATAAATAAAATAACATAATTCCCCACTTTTTTAGCTTTTAACCGTTTTTACTAATTCTATCACAAACAAAAAGATTTTTGCATTTTTTAACAGTTTTCCTTTTTTTGGTTATTGTATAACTCATTAACCCAAAAACAACAAAAATTCTCAAACAAACTAAATTATTATAAAATAAAAAAACTTGAAAAAGTAGAAAAAAATATTCTTTTATTTCTACTTTCTGGTATAATACACAAACGCAATACATAGAGAAAATAACCGCCTGACCGGCTTAATTTGTTATTGAATGTATCTTTCAGTATTGTCGCTCATTTTGAAAAGAAAGGAGAACAAAATTGAATAGTTTTCGCAAGAAAAAAGTGGAAACAGTCGCTGAAATTGAAGGTTTTCTTAAAAATTCTTCGTCTCTAGCAATTGTTGAATATCGCGGACTCACTGTTGAAGAATTACAAAACTTACGCCAAGAATTTAAGTCCGCTGGCGTTCTTTCAAAAATTTATAAAAATCGACTTTTTAAAATCGCCGCCGAAAACAACGGCTATTCAGATCTTAAATCTGATTTAGTGGGTCCTAATTTATTTGCTTTTGGAACAACAGATCCGATTGCTCCGGCAAAAATAATTGCAAAAAAAGCTAAAGAACAACCACTTTTGATTTTAAAAGGGGGGATCTACGAAAAAACCGTTGTTTCTGCGGCAGAAAATATTATTATTTCCAGTCTTCCAAATTATACAGAAGCCCTTACAATGCTAGCTTCTGCACTTCAAAGCCCGCTTAAAAAACTGGTTTTTAGCCTTAAATTATTAATTGATAAACAAAAAATAACCGCCTAAGAAAGGAATTAAAATGGCCAAAATTACAAAAGAACAATTTATTGAATCACTAAAAGAAATGTCAATTAAAGAAGTTATGGAATTTGTCGATGCTCTTAAAGAAGAATTTGGCGTTGACCCTTCCGCTGTTGCTGCTGCTGCTGCGCCTGCTGCTACAGTTGAAGAAAAAACTGAAGTTAAATTAACGCTAAAAGCAGCCGGACAACAAAAAGTTGCTGTAATTAAAGTAGTTAAAGACTTATTAGGGTTAAGCCTAATGGACGCTAAAAAACTTGTAGATGCAGCTCCTTCTGTACTTAAAGAGGCAATAAAACCCGAACAAGCAGAAGAATTTAAAGCTAAATTAGTTGAAGCCGGAGCTGAAGTTTCTATTGACTAATTTTTTTAGCAAAAAATTAGCTTCAAATTAAATATAAAAAAAGGGTTTAAACACCATTTTTTTGTTTATTTTTGCAAAAAAATAAAATTACCAAATTTTTTCGATTTTTTTGAATTTAATTTCAAAAACATTTTTATTTTTTTTTATATAATTTAAAGACTTATGCAAAAAAATTAAAAAGGGGCGGAAATGGAACATTTATACAAATTAAAATCATACGGAATCGGCACAAACCGCCGCTTTTATGGCAAAGAAAATAAAACTTTTGAAACTCCAGATTTTCTTGATTCGCTACGCGAATCTTTTAATTGATTTTTCACAACCGGAATTCCGGAAGCTTTTGATAAAATTTTTCCAATTGTCTCATCAAATGGAAAATTAGAAATTAACTTCCGTCCCGATTCACTTAGGGTTGAAAAGCCAAAAAATGAATATTTGGCTATCCGCGAGTCAAAAATTAAGGGAAAAACTTATGCTGCCAGAGTTTATATTACCTTAGTAAAAATTCATGTCGAAGATGGTGAAATGGAAGAACAAGAAATTTTGCTAGCGGAATTTCCTTTTATGACCGAAGGCGGAACTTTTATTATAAACGGTTTTGAAAAAGTCATTGTCTCCCAATTAATCCGTTCCCCAGGTGTTTGTTTTCGTGAAAATGTAAGAAATCAACAAGCTGATGATCTTTTTAATAAAGTCGAAATTATTCCCCAACTAGGTTCATGAATGGAAATTTCTCATAAAGTTACCGGACATCAAATTGATACTGTTAAGTTTCGGATTGACAAACATAAAAATATTCCACTAATTGCCTTTTTAAAATCGCTTGGCTTTACAAATGAGACTTTACACAAATATTTTGGTTATTCTATTGAACTTCAAGAATCAATTCGCAAACATAAAGTTGAATCATACGAAGATAATTTAGAACTAATTTATCGAATTGTTCGCAAGGATGACCGGATCACCGAAGAGGGACTAAAAAATCTGATTCCTTCATTGATTTTTAACGAAAGACGTTACAATTTATCGGCCACTGGCCGTTTTATGCTTAACGCTAAACTTAATTTAATTGACCGAATCTCACAAACTTACCTTGCAGAAAATTTAGTTAACAAAAAAAATAAGACTTTATTTAAAAAGGGGACTTACATAACCCGTAAGATAGCCCATGAAATTCAGGAAAAATTCAATAATTCTGAAATAGCACTTTCCAAAATTGAAGGTGTTGATTCAACAATTTATGCCCGCCAACTCCAAATTAGTCGCAATAAAAAATTAGGCGAAAGAATTTATGTAGCAATTGTTAAAGTTTGACCAAACAAAAAAGCAATGTTACAAGAAAGTGAGCCAATTAGCGTTATTGCAACTGATCCAAGTTTGACTGAAACCACCTTAGTTTTATCAGATATTATCGCAATTGTTTCCTATTATTTCAATTTATTGTATAATTTAGGGAAAAGTGATGATCCAGACTCGCTTATGAATAAGCGAATTATCAGTGTTGGCGAACTTTTACAGAACCAATTTTTGATTGCGCTTACAAAAATTGAAAAAAATAGTAAAGAAAAAATTTCAACAAAAGCTGACCTTTCACAATTAAGTGTAAAATCTGTTATTAATAATAGACCAATTTATAATCAATTTAAAAATTTTTTCAATTCTTCAAAATTATCGCAATTTATGGATCAAATTAATCCGCTTGGCGAAATGGCAAACAAACGAAGAGTAACTTCTCTTGGTCCTGGCGGTCTAAATCGTGATACTGCCCAATTTGAAGTGCGCGATGTTCACTCAACTCATTATGGGCGAATTTGTCCTGTTGAAACACCTGAAGGGCAAAATATTGGCTTAATCCTTAATTTTTCCGTTTATTCACGAGTTAATAAATACGGTTTTATTATAACACCTTATTATAAAGTTAAAAATGGTGTTGTTGATTTTAACCAAGTTCATTGACTAACAGCCGCTGAGGAATTTGGCCTTAGTTTTGCCCAATATTCAATTGAAATTGACAAAAATAATAAAATTGTCCCTGAAAAATTAATAGTAAGAAAAAATCAAAGCTATTTTGTTCTTGATTCAAAACAAGTCGATTATATCGACGTTTCTTCGATGCAAATGACTTCAATTTCGGCATCGGCAATTCCTTTTTTAGAAAACAATGACGCAAATCGCGCGCTGATGGGCTCAAATATGCAACGTCAAGCTGTGCCACTTATCAAAGCAGAAGCCCCACTTGTTGCAACCGGAATTGAATCTGATATTGCCCGTTTTTCAGCTACAAATTTACGAGCAAGCATGGATGGCGAAGTTAGTTTTGTCGATGCTAAAAAAATCATAATTACTGATGGCGAAGTTGAAAAAGTCCATTATTTACGTGCTTTTGAAAAGTCAAACCAAGAAACCCTAATTTTACAAAAACCAACAGTGAAACTTGGTGATAAAATCAAAAAAGGACAACTAATTTGCGATGGTCCTTCCACTTATAATGGCGAACTTGCCCTTGGGAAAAATGTCCTTGTCGCCTTTAGCACTTGATATGGTTATAATTACGAAGATGCAATCATAATCAGTGAAAAACTCGTAAAAGACGATGTTTTCACCTCAATTCACATTCAAGAACAAACAATTAAATTCCGCTCTTCAAAAGCAGGAGATGATGTTTTAACTGCGGAAATTCCGAATGCATCAGCAAAATCACGTATTCATCTTGATGCAAACGGAATTGTAATTGTTGGTTCAGAAGTTGATACAGGTGATATCTTAGTTGGTAGAACCTCGCCAAAAGGCGAAGATAATCCTACCGCTGAAGAAAAATTAATGGCAGCAATTTGGGGAAAAAAAGTATTTGCCCAAAAAGATACGTCTTTACGTGTTAAAAATGGTGAAGGCGGAACTGTTATTGATGTCCAAATTCTTTCCCGTGACCAAGGCGATAATCTCGAAGATGGCGTTGGGATGTTAATTAAAATTTTGATTGCCCAAAAACGGAAAGTTAAAGTTGGTGATAAAATGGCGGGACGCCACGGAAATAAAGGTGTTGTCTCTGTAATTCTTCCAGTTGAAGATATGCCGTTTTTAGAAGATGGAACTCCTGTTGATATTGTTTTAAACCCTCAAGGCGTGCCTTCGCGAATGAATATTGGTCAAGTTTTAGAATTACATCTTGGAATGGTGGCTAAAAAGTTAAAAACCAAATTTGTCACTCCTGTCTTTGATGGTATCAAAATTGATACAATCAAAAGTTTATTTGCAGAAGCAAATATCCCAAAATCCGGAAAATTCAAATTATTTGACGGAATTACTGGCCAGGCTTTTGATAATCCGACCTCAGTTGGTTATATGTATATGCTAAAATTACAACACATGGTCGATGATAAAATGCATGCAAGATCAATTGGGCCTTATTCACTAACAACACAACAACCTTTGGGCGGAAAATCACAAAATGGTGGTCAAAGATTTGGCGAAATGGAAACATGAGCGCTTGAGTCTTACGGGGCAACTACAGTTTTATCAGAACTTCTAACCTATAAATCAGATAATATTCAAGGACGTAATTTACTTTATAATAATATAATTTCGGGAGGCAAAATTCCTCGCCCTGGAACTCCTGAATCATTCAATGTACTCGCTTATGAACTACGTGGACTTTTAATAAAACTTGAAGTTCATAAAAAAAATCATAACGAAGATGAACAAGACTCAACAAATCAGGAACTATCTTTTGCCGAAATTCCTGCTGATTTTGTTGATAACGAATTTAGTGACGAAAGCCGTTTAGAAATTGAAAAAGCAACCCAAGAATATGATTTTGACGAAGAGAATATTGATTTTGACTAAATAAATTTTTTTTTATATCAAAAAAAATTGTTCCCGTTTTTTAAGGAGAATTTGAAAAATGAACACAAAAGTTTCGCGACAATATGCCCAAATTTACGAGAATTCAATTGAAAAAATTTCGCTTGCAATGGCAACTCCAGAAGATGTTCTTGAATGATCTCGAGGCGAAGTTTCAAGACCTGAAACAATCAATTACAAAACTTTCAAACCTGAGCGCGGTGGTCTTTTTGATGAACTAATTTTTGGTCCGCTTGTTGATTTTAAATGTTCAATTTGTGGGCGAAAATACCGAAAATCTAACGAAAATCAACTTTGTGTTGCCACAAAAGATTGTCAGATTTCAAAATCGCAGATAATGTCAAAATTATCGCGCCGTTATGCAATGGGACATATTGCTTTAAATGCGCCGATTCTTCACTTTTGATTTTTCAAAATTGACCATTCAATTATCGCTAAATTATTAGGACTTAAAGTAATTGAAGGTAATAAACCTGCAACTACCATTACCAAAACCGCAATTGAACATTTAATTTATTATAAATCTCACATTGTTCTTGAAACAGGAGGACTAAAATCTCTACAAAAAAACAAGATTATTGATATTGCTGATGCTGCGCTTGTTTATCGTAATGCTCTTGTTGAAATTCTTGAATTTTATGCTCCCGAAACCGAAGAATATGAGGCAATTTCTGAGGCTTTATCCGAACTTACCGAAGTTGCCTCAAGTCGAATTGGTCGTGAATACGGGATTGATTATTATGAATTAAACGAAATAATCGAAGAATTTTCTGATGCCCGAATTGCAACAGGAACAAAAGCAATTGAATATTTGCTAGAAAAATTAAATTTGCATGCCGAAAAAGCGCAAATTGAACAAGAGATCGCTGTTATCCAAAAACAAATTAGAACAAGCAAAAAAATTATCATAAAACACCAAAAAAGAGACAAACTTTATAAAAGATTACAAGTAATTAACGCTTTTATTAATTCAGGACAAGATCCAAAAGTAATGATAATTAAAAATTTGCCAGTAATTCCCGCAGATTTACGACCACTTATCCAACTTGATGGCTCCCGTCATTCAACTAGTGATTGCAATGAATTATATCGGAGAATCATCATTCGTAACAATCGGCTAAAAAGATGAAAAGATGCAGAAGCCCCGGTAATTATTATCCAAAATGAAATGCGAATGCTCCAAGAAGCCGTTGATGCTTTAATTGATAATCAAAAAAAATCAACCAACCAAGTAACAACAAAAGAAAATCGGCCATTAAAATCGATTTCCGATTCGCTAACCGGGAAAAAAGGAAGATTTCGCCAAAACCTCTTAGGCAAACGCGTAGATTATTCTGGTAGGTCGGTAATTGTTGTCGGGCCTAAATTAAAAATGCATCAAGCGGGATTACCTCGAAAAATGGCTGCAGTTTTGTTTGAACCTTGAATTATTAAAAATTTAATTCAAGAAAAAATCGCCGGTTCAATTAAATCCGCGCGGAAAATGATTGAAGAAGAAAACCCTATTATCTGGCCTCATGTTGCAAAAGTAATCGAAAATAAGCCAATAATTTTGAATAGAGCACCAACTTTGCACCGGCTTTCAATTCAAGCCTTTGACCCTGTTTTGGTAAGAGCAAAAGCAATTCAGCTCCATCCACTTGTCACCGCTGGATTTAACGCTGATTTTGATGGCGACCAAATGGCAGTCCATATCCCGATTTCTCCTGATGCTATCAGAGAAACGCGAGAATTAATGTTTGCCGATAAAAATATTTTAGGACCAAAAGATGGCGAGCCAATCGTTAATCCTTCACAAGACATGGTTTTAGGTATTTATTATTTATCCCAAGAAAAAGCCGGTGCAAAAGGCGAAGGTTCCTTTTTTTCTTCTTATGATGAAATGCAAAAAGCCTATGAATTCAGAGCAGTTGACCTTCATGCCCGGGTTGTTTTACCTTTTGAAATTGTAAAACCACTTATTGGGAAAAACACGCGTGGACATTTAATTTCAACAGTGGGAAAATTTATTCTAAACAAAGTTTTTCCTGATAATTTTCCTTTCATTTTTGATCAAAAAGTTGATGACTTAGAACTTGACTATCACCTTAAAATAAAAAAATATGTCCTGCCTTATGGCGCTAATTTCCGTGATTATATTGCAAATTTAGAAATTAATGAACCTTTAGATAAAAAGGCAATTGCCAAAATTGTAAGACAAATTTATGATAATTATAATGGTGTGCTTGCAAAAGAAGATATTGCCACTGTAATTGATCAGCTTGATTTTGAAAATTATGAAAATTGTATTCTCATGTACGAAAAACTTCGCGATTATAAGGGGGATAAACTACCAATTTCTCACCTTTCAAAATTAACAGAATTTACCATTTCCGAATTTAAAAAACTATTCAAACGCGAAGATCAACCAATGCAAATTGAAACTTACCGTGTTTTTGAGGACCATGAAAAAGTTGAACTACTTGAAAAAATTTGGTTTAATTATAATAACATGGTTTGCTCAATTCTTGATAAAATTAAAGATTTAGGTTTTTACTATTCAACAATTTCAGGAACTTCGATTGCAATTTCGGATATCAAAATCGCCCCAAGAAAACACGAATTTATTGCTGAGGGCGAAGATTATATAAATAAATTAAACGCTTTTTATACCAAAGGGCTTATAACAGATGATGAAAGATATGTGCTTTCAATTGCAAAATGAACGCAAATTAAAAATGATATTCAAGCCGATCTTAGTGAATCTGTTGCAAATGATCAACAAAATTCACTTGTAATGATGATGAAATCTGGGGCAAGAGGAAATATTTCTAACTTTGTGCAACTAGCAGGAATGCGCGGCTTGATGGCAAATAATGTCAAAGCACTTAAAGTTGATGCTGAAAATGAACGTGTTGTCCGTTCGATTGTTGAGGTTCCCGTTAAATCTTCCTTCCTTGAAGGTTTAACTTCTTTTGAATTTTACTCTTCAACTCACGGTGCGCGAAAAGGGCTAACTGATACAGCGCTTAATACTGCAAAATCCGGATATCTTACTAGACGACTTGTCGATGTTGCCCAAAACATTGTCGTTAAAGAAAATGATTGTTTTTCCGATTTTGGTTTTGTGGTAAAAGATATTGTCGATACAAAAACAAATACAATAATTGTGCCTTTAATTGAAAGAATTGAAGGACGATTTTTAAACAAAGATGTCTATGATTCTAAAGGAATTAAGCTTGCAAGCGCAGATACGCTTATCGATTTACAAACTGCGAAAAAAATTATTGCCGCAGGTATTAAAAAAGTCGAAATTCGCTCCATTTTGTCTTGCCATACCAAAAATAGTGTTTGCAAAAAATGTTATGGAAAAGATTTATCAACAAATCGTCTTGTGACAATCGGTGAAGCTGTTGGGATTATCGCCGCGCAATCAATTGGTGAACCCGGAACTCAACTGACAATGCGAACTTTCCATACTGGCGGGGTTGCTAATGTTGAGGATATAACCGGCGGATTTACAAGGTTAATTGAACTAATTGATTCTCACGAACATCCTTGAGGACGACCAGCAAAAATTTCGCCTTATTATGGAATAATTACAAAAATTTCCGATCTTGCCGAAAAAAATGCGGTAAATAAAGGTTTTTTAATCACAATTGAATATAAAGTATCTAAAACCGAAAGAGCAGAACATATTATCCGGATCGAACAAAACCAAAAATTGCGTGTTAAAGTTGGCGATAAAGTAATTCCGGGTCAAAAACTGGTTGAAGGACCAATAATTTTAAAAGAATTACTCGCAATTTCTGATGCTCGCACATTACAAAACTACCTTTTAAAAGAAATCCAAAGAATTTACCGAATGCAAGGAATTACAATTTCTGATAAATATATCGAGATTATTATTCGGCAAATGCTTTCAAAAATTCAAATTATCGAAAGTGGTGATTCGAATTTCTTTGTTGGCTCAATTGTCGATATTAGCGAATATCAGGAAGTTAACGGTCAGTTGCTATCAGAAGGGAAAAAGCCAGCTTTTGGAAATGTTATTGTCAAAGGCGCAAAACAAATTCCGCTGTTATCAAATTCCTTTCTTGCAGCTGCAAGTTATCAAGAAACCTCAAAAATACTCGTACATTCTGTAATTTCTTCACAAGTTGACCGACTTGAAGGGCTAAAAGAAAACATTATTGTCGGACATAAAATTCCAGCTGGTACTAATTCAAATTATGAACCAAAATCAAAATTTGACATCCCTAATCCTTTCAATTTCTTTATAAAAACCAGCCGTTAATTTTATGAATTGGGAAAAATTAAAGAAAAATTATCGCTTTTCCTATTTAATAACATCCAAGTCTGCTTCTGACTTGGATGTTATTTTTCAAAAAATAATTGAAAAGCAAATCCAATTTATTTATTTAATTGGTGATTATGGTTCTGGAAAAACCGATTTTGCTAAAAAATTTGCAAGGAAAATCGGTATTAAAGAAAAAATTATTTCACCTTCATTTAATTTTATGTTTGTCTATGAGAATTTAGTTCATATTGATCTTGATAATTTCCCTGGTCAAATTGATGAATTTTATGATTATTTTGATAATAATTTTGTGATAATTGAATGGGCTGATAAATTAACTAAATTTTCAAAAAATTCAGTTCTTATTACCTTTAAAATTCTCGATTTAGAGACAAGATCAGTAAAAATCTATTGAAATTAACTAAATTTTTCTTTTTTTAGGAAAAATTTAAAAAAAATTTAATATATAATAAAGTAATGATCATTAAAAATAATTAATAATTTGTGATTATAGTGGCATTTTTATTTGATTTTTTAATTTTATAGTTTAAAATCCTCTTATAAAAACAAAAATTTTACCTTGTAGTTATTATTACAGGGCCTTTTTTGCTTAATTTTTTAACCTTAAACTTAAAAAATCAAAAACCCTTTAATTCATAGTATTTTTTAAAAAAATTTTCTAAATTTCTACTAAAAAGAAAAAAAAGAGATATAATAATAGTCAGTTTTTAGTTACTTAACTAAGTTAGTTAGTTAACTAAAAAAAGGAGAAATCATGGTATTTTATTTATCAAGAAGAAGAAAACTTTTAATAATTGGACTTGCAACTTCTGCAATTATTGCGGGTTTTAGCACTTTTTTTGCTAATCCGCAACTAGGTAAGTTTTTATCCTTTGATAATTTAATTGGCTATAATTCTCAATCCCCTTCAATTGTTGCAAAAAACGATGCAAATGATCCAACTTTTTATTCGCCAGTAACAAATTCTGAATTTAAACCATTTGAGAATAAAAAACCAAAAGTTGATCTAATAAAACCTGAAATTAAACCTGAAATTAAAAAAGAAATAGAAAAACCAGAAATAAAAGAACCAGAAAAAAAAGAAGAAGCTGCAGATATACTAACAGCACCAACCGTTATTAAAAAATCTCAAACAGAAGAAATCCCCAAAAAAGTTGAACAACCAACCCCGGCAAAAGAACCTGCAAAACCAGTAAATGCTGAATATGGGTATGTAACTCTTGACTGAAGTGGGCTAAAAGTTAGAGCTTATGTTAAGAAAAAACCTAACAGACAATATTCATCATATGATATAAGTAACGGAATTGCTAACCGAATTCCTTATCATGCTCAAGTAGTAGATGAAGTAATAAGTGTTGAAGTCACCCCTGAATTATTGAAAAAAAATACTGAGAATGCGGCAACTGCTTTGCGCAATTCGTTCCAAGGCGGCGCTTTTAATATTGATAGCGCTACTATCCAACAAGGAGATCAAGCTGTAGCTGCAGTTGTTGCACAGAATTGGCAAAACTATTATAAAAATATGTTTTTCAAATGGCGTGAATTATTTGAAAACGGGGATAAAGTCAAAGACTTTCTAACCCAAGAAGGGCAACAAAAATATCCAGATATTAAATCAAAATATCAAAGTGATTTGCAAAAAGCTGAACAAGCAATTGCAACAGCAAACGCCGAAATGGACAAACTCTTAAGTGAACGCCCACAACGCACAGGGTTTGACCAAAATGGGCATGAAACCTTTACTGATGAAAACAAAATAAAATTGCGTGATTGGCAAGTAAAATTTAATGATGCTGTAAAAAAACAAGAAGATGCAAAGCAACTAAAAGAGGATGCTAAAAATACTAAATACGCAAAACTAATTTATTATCTGGATTATTCAAAATTTGTTAGAAGTTCAAAAGAAAATGATGATTATTTATCAAAAGGTTTTACAATCAACACTGATAATTCAAATATTTCCGTTGATGAAAACGGTACACTAAGATCTAATTCCTGATCCCCTCTTATAAATCAGGTAACTTCTGTCTATCAAAAAGACAATGAAACTCGTCGAGCATTTGGTTATGGTAGTTATTGATCAAGACCTGGAGGGAATATCCTGGATGGAACCTACGAAGGCTGAACAAAAAAAGATATAACAAATAGTGAAGAATATAAAAAATATAGCGTCTCAAAAAGCGATGGTATTAATATTTCAGAACTCACCAAAAATGCTGATAACAAAGCAAATACAACAAGAAATAAAGGAATTGTGGTAACGATCGATTTTTCAAATCAAAGTGGATATTCAAAAACTAAAAAATTAATTCAAGATCTTGCAAATGATAGAAAGGAAATCACTTCTTATCGCTTTTTCCATATTGGAAAAAATGATGCAAATCAGAAATTCAAGGATATTTTGGAAATACTACCTGAAAATTTACCCCAATTAGAACTTTTATTTGACTCAACAAATACTTCGGCACTGCTTGCTTTAGAAAACAAAAAAATTGACGAGCTTTCAATTTATACAGAAGGCAATTCACTCTCTGATGATTGAGCAATAAACCCTTGAGCCCTAAAAAACACTGCCTGATATAATTCAAATGATTATAATGTGAGTTTTGATTATGCGCCAGGAGCCAAGGTTGCTACAAGAATAACTTTTAATTCACTTGCATTTGATGATTCAGACTATACTGGAAATAATGATTTTACCAGAATCAATAACGGCTTAAGAATGGCTTACTGAACGCGAAATAATGAAAAAGTGTTCCAAGGCGGCTGGGGTCCTGGGCTTAATCCTGATGTTAATGAATCCGAGAATTCATATCCTACCGGTCTTGATCTAACACGGGTAACTAAAATGAAATCATTAAAAGGTTTAATATTCTACGATACGCAAAAATCCTCAAATGCAAAATCAAGAAGGCTTACAAGAATTGGTCTATATAATAATAATGTTAATTTTGAAATTAGTGCCGATGAATTAAACCAAGCACAGTTTAACGTTCTTGATACAAACCCAAGGTTAGAACCAAAACCAAAAATTTTCTTTTCAAATGATTCTAATACTAAAAGGGTAAAAATAACTGGACAAAGTCTATCTTCTGAGGGCGCAAATAATTTACGAATCCTTTTAGAAAATGGCAGACAAAAAAAAGATAATACGCTCTTATTTAACGATAAAAGAATAATTATAGATAAAAATAACTCCTCCCTTAAAAATTCTCTAGAATCCCAAGGTTTTCAAGTCGATGAATCAGGAACTTCTGGAATAACATTTTCCTAGGAGAATAAAATGATAAAAACTAAAAGCTTTAAACATTTATTATTAAAATCTTTGCTAATTCCTAGCAGTTTTATTATGCCAGTTTTATTAGCAATTGCTTGCAAAGACACAAAACCCGAAAAAAAACTTGAAGCTGAATCCGAGTCAAAAACTGATGCAAAATCGCAAAGCGAGACTGAAAGCCAACCTGAGACTCCTGCGCTTTTAAGTGATAATAATATTAGCACAGCAAATCTTGAAAAACTTCCAATTATTCTAAAAAGTGTTAGCGGTTTTACCAACTTCGAAAATTTATCGATTGATTCTGTTGGCGATGATTTTAAAGAGCTAAAATTTGCAACAACTAACAAAGAAGATGATAAACAAATAAATATTACAGTTAAAAACAAAAAATATATCAATAATGACAAAGAAACCTCACTAAATCAAGGAAAATTAATATTTACTCTCGAAATTTCTGCTAAAAACTCTCCAGATACCAAAATCGAGAAGGATATCGAAATTTCCGGGTTTCGTAAATCGCGAAGTTCACAAATAAATCTAAATTGAGCAGACAGATTTGCCCCAGGCAGCAAAGATGAGTTTATAAAATATTTTAATAAAGATAATTATGAACGATTCCAAAGTGATTCTGCAAAATATTTAAATGCTCTTGAAAATCAGCTTGCTTATTCGCAAGGCAAGTCCAGTTTTGATCTTGCTTCTTGAAGACCTGAAGTTCCAAGAACCGAAGACCAAATAAAAAAATATGATACAAAAGCAAAGGAACTTAAACTTGATACTTATATCAACGCGCTAAAAAAAGGTTTTACAATGCCTATTTATTCTGAAAATGGCGAAGTAAAGGGGCTTAAACTTTTAGATCAAGCTGAAATTCCGAAAGGCCCAGCATGATGAGATATCATTAACAGAAATGAAAATCAAACAAATGGGCTAGCTCGTTATATTCCAAACGAAAAATATAAAGACGCCGCTTTGCAAACCTATTCTGTCTTTTTTTCATGACCTGCAACAATTGATGATATAAGTCCAGAATATTTAAAACCATTTTTAGAAAGCAAAAAACCTGGTGTTAACCCAATGCAGCAAACCGCGCGAGGGACAATGTGAATTCTTGACTATCAGATTCCGGAAAATCAAACACAGCAACCAACGAAATGATATTTTGGAACAAATAATCACGTTCTTGAAGAATATCGGAAAGACGCTACCAATTTTAGCCTCACAGTTTTAAAACCAAATGTTGGGATTAGGACAAAACTAAAAACCGCTAAAGGGGCAACTGATGAGTCTTATATAACTGCCGCTTTTGACAGAAATAGTTTAGAACCACAGGCAAAAAATGATCATGAGGATAAAAAAGCGGATTATATCTCGCCTAGCGACTATGGAATACCAGGAATTCGTATTGTCTATCGGGCTACTGATTATCTTAATAGCTCCCCAAAAGATTTTCTTGTTGATCAAGACAAAAATAATGAAAAATATAAGGATCTTGAAGAGTTTTTAGACTTTGGGGTTATCGAAATCGATTTTTCGAAATTTAAAGTACCAGAGGGTTATTCTTCTCGAGATGAATTTATCAAAACAATAACAAATGATTATTATAATAAAAAAGATAAACAAATTAAATTCTTAAAAACTTCATATCTAACAGATTATTCAAAAGCTGATACAAAATTAGCTGATCTTGATAATAAAAAAAGCGATAGTACCGATCAATTATTTATTGTTGGTTATCCTCAAGCTACCAACGATTATTTTTTAGATAAATATGAAGATTCCTACGATTATAAATTAAGTAAACTCGGATATTCGCTCTGAATGAACTCAGATTCATCATTTTATAATAGTTTATCCAATGATGAAAACAATCCTGATTCACAGGAAAATAAGAAAGCAAACAAAGGAAATTATTTATCTTTAAATATTGGCTATCGCAGTTTTGGTGATAAACCCGGGCTTACTGATGCTTTTATTGCAGCCCCAAAGGTGGGCAAAGCACTACATAAATCTACAGTTATGGCCGATCCTGTCCATATTAAAAAAGTAACAAAGGAAGTTGAGGAAAATGGAAAAAAAGTAACAAAAGACTTAGGTGAGCTTCCTGTTGCGAATAAAAAAAGTTATATTGGCTCTGGACTTTTATACCTGCCAAGACATTATGCCCCCGGGGGAGGAGCTTCGGGTTCATCGATAAGAAACCAAAATAATGAATTAGTTGGCATTTATTTTGTTTCAAACGATTCGGCAAAAACAGGATTGGCTGCCGCTTTTCGCTCTGAAGGTTTTGATTATAAAGGGTTATACGGAAAATATAATCTTCCGCAATACGATCTAATCTATGGTGGGGGAAAAGACCAAAAAACCTCATTTAGACAAGCGCTACAAACAATTTATGGTGATAATTTTAAAACTTCTTTGTTCCCAAATAGCGTAAAACAAATTCCCGAAGAATATAAATTTAATAATTCAAATTCAAACACACAAAAATAAGCCCGAATAATTAAACTAAAACAAAAATTTAAAGCTTATTTTGCTTTACTATCTCTGATTTTAGAAATAATTCAAATGTAAATAAGTTAAAAAGGAAATAATTATGAAAAAAACTTCGTAATTTTTCTTTCTGTAAACGAAGCCCTGTACCATCAGTTATTCAAACAAATTCAAAATTAAATTTTTTTGCTTTTTCTGCTAAAGCTTTAAATCTTTCAATTTCCGAATTAAATTTTGACCCAGAAGAATTAAAAAAATTTGTCTCAACTACAAAAACTTTTTGATTTAGTTTTTATACTAAATCAAAAAGTTTTTGTAGTTCGGTTATTTTTTCCTGTTTTTTATAAGTAATTTGGTATTTTTTTAATAAATTTACCTTTTTTTCCATTTCTAACATAAACATTTAAATCTTTTCCATTATATTGAAATCCTATAATATCTTGGTGTTTTTCTAATTCCATATAATCAAATAATTGATTTTGAAATTTAGCATTCTCTTTTTTTGCATCTAAAATAAAAATAACACCATCATAAAAATAGTATCCATCAGGTTTTGTAGCTTGATAACCATTTTTGTCTTTTTTATATAAAGGAACAGATCCATCTGTTTGATTTTTAAGTCCTAAAATGGAGCTGAATTTTTCTACAACTTTGAATTCTGATTTTAACATTTTCATCTTCATCCTTTACATATTTTTATATTTTTACTAAAATAACAATTATTAATTAATGATTTAATTACTTTTTTTAGTAACTTATTTAATAAAATTTTTAAATAGAAATTTAATTGATGAAAAATTCAAGTAGTATAATATTCATTATAGAAGTACAAAATAAAGGAATAATATGAAAAGAAAAATTACAATTACAGAGCACGATGATGGTTCAATTACAATCAAAATAAAATAATTACATATAAATACTTATAAACTTCTATATTAAAAAAATAACTTAATTGTTATTTTTTTAATATTAATTTATTTATAAAATCAAAGCATTCAGGGAATTATGAAACTTTTTAGTATCATAAACTATTTTATTAATTTAAATAAACCATCTAATATTTTTATTTTTTTTCTTAAGTTTTTATTGCATTCCTTTTTAAATCTTCATTTATTTACGTATTCTTATTTAATAAAATTTATAAAAAACAAAGTAGAAATTCAAAATCCAGAATTTATAACTTGAATTTGTATTTCAGTTGTCTCTTTTGTTTTGTTTTTTATCATTGAATTAATATTAATTTTTAAAACAAATAATGTTTTATACAATACCAAAAGAAAAAATATTAATTTTTTAAGTAATAAAATTGCAAAAGAATCTTATGATTATATTTTAGAAAACAAAACTTCATATATTTCTAAGTACAATGTAAATTTATCGGTTGCTTTTTCAATGAATGAATTAATTTATTCTATTCTTTTTTCATCAATTTTTAATATTCCTATTACTATTTTATTTTTGTTTTTGACAGAAGTAAATATTTGAATAATTATTTTACATTGCGTTATTGCTTTGATTATTTCTATTATTATATTAATAAAGTTTTCTTCAGTTTTAAACAAATTACAAGAAAAATTAGAAAAAATATTAAGTTTAAATGCAAAAAAACAAATCAAATTTTTTAGTTTATTCAAACTATTTTACTTTTTCAATAAAAGAAAAATTTTTAAAACCTTCTTAAAAAATCAAGTTTTGGATAAATATACAAAAGAATTTCAATTACTTAAACAGTTTTATTACAATCAATATTTTTTGGAAATTATTTTTTCAGTTTTCTTATTTAGTTCATTAATTACTTTATCAGTTCTAACATATACTAAAACATTTCCTTGAGAATCTTTTATTAGTTTATTTTCTTTAACTACTAGTTTTATTTTTTCAATTTCTTCAGTTTTTTCTTTTACTTTAATTTTTAAAACTCTTACACCTTATTTAGAAATTTTTATCACTTCACAAGAAGTAAATTCTTCTACAAAAATAGAATTAAATGAAGAAATAATAAGTATTTCAATTAAAAATTTAAATTTTAAGTACAATGAAAATGAAATGGTGTTTCAAAATTTAAACCTGGAATTTTTAACAACTAAAAAATATGGAATAATATCGCCTTCAGGAAGAGGAAAATCCACACTTTTGAAATTAATTTCTGGTTTAATCACTAATTACGAAGGTCAAATACTAATAAATAACAAATTAGAATACAAAAGTATTTCAGATGAAAGTTTAAGAAAAAATATAGCTTTACTTACAAATGAAAATGTTATTTTTCAAGATACTTTAGAGAATAATATAAGTTTGTGAGATAAGAATTTAAACAAAAAAAAATTAGAATTTTTGGTTAATAAATATGGAATTTTAGAATTTTCAGATTTAAATAAAGAAATAAATAATTCTGTTTTATCTGAAGGTGAAAAACAGAAAATTGCACTTGCAAGATTAGAATACCAAGACTTAAATATTATGTGTTTGGATGAAGCATTTGATAATATATATAAAGATGATGTTTTAAAAATTTATAAAGATTTTTTATCTCAGAAGAATAAAACAGTTTTTATTGTAAGCCATCATATTCCAGAAGAAATTAAGCATTTATTTGATGAAATTATTGAATTATAGGAAAAGCAATGAACCAACCACCAAAACATTTTTGATTTATTATTTGAAACTGAATTAATGTAATATTTACTATTGCTTTTAATGTTTTTAGTATTATTTCACCTTATTTTATTTTTTATTCTATTATCAACGAAAATTGGTTTTTTCTTTTGTTTTGAAGTATATCTTACTTTTTAGCTTCATTAATTTTAGGATTTTTTGAAACAATAAATACTGCTTATTTTAAAGGTTTCTTAATTCATCATAAAATGAAGCTTTTTAAGCAATTCCAGTCTTTTTTACTAAAAGTAACATTTAAACAGTATAATGAAAAATCACCTGGTTATTACTATTCACAAATAAATAATACTACTGAAACTATTGTTTCTACTTTTTATTCTGAATTGTTTAAAATTATCAAAATTATTTCTATTATTGGAATAACTTTAGGAATTATATTTTACTTTTCTTGAATCTTAGGTTTAGTTACTATTTTAATATTATCAATTTTCTTTTTATATACATCATTTTTATCCAAAAAATTAAGTGCTTTATTAGATACAAAATTGAAAAAACAATCAGAATTTAATTCGTCTTTAAGTGATTTTTTAAAGAATTTACCAACTTTATACGTTTTAAATAAAAATAATAAATTAGAAGATGTTATAGATATAAGATATCAAAGTCTTTTAACATACGAGAAAAAATATTCAAAATTATCAAATTTTATTTCTTTTGTAAATAAGAATACAAGCAAATTATTTTCATTTTTATTTACTATATCGATAGTTGTATTTTCTCTTTGAGATTCTCATAACAATATAGATAATGAAGTAATTATATTTGCAAATATTTCTTTAGTAGCTTTAGTACAACTATGTTTTGATTCTTTCTTTTCCAACATAGAAGAACTTTTTGATTCATTTCCTAATTTAATAGCAAGTTGAAAAAATATTAAGTCTTTCAAACAAGATCTTGTATTTAAAGTAGAAAATTCTGAAAATCAATTGCAAGATTTAGAAGAAACTTTTTCTTTAATTAGTATTAAAAATTTAAACTATAAATTAGAAGATAGAGTTTTATTTAATAATTTAAATTTAGAAGTTCAAAAAGGTAAAAAATATTTACTAAAAGGAGCTAACGGGTCTGGAAAGTCCACATTTTCAAGGATTTTATTAGGCGTTGAGAAGAAATTTGAAGGTCAAATTTTAATAAATAACAAATACGATATAAAAAAAATAAATCCTGATTCTATAAATAACCATATTAATTATGTATACAACAATTCAGACTTAATTAATGCATCAACTTTAGAAAATATTTCGCTTTTGGAACCGAAAACAAAAGATGAGATTAGGCCGTTATTAGAAAAGGTAAATTTTGAAAACCTTGATTTAGACAAGAAAATTGATTCTGATGTTGATAATTTTTCCACTGGACAAATCCAAAAAATCCACCTTGCACGGTCGCTCTATAATCCAAAAGAAATTTTAATAATTGACGAAGGGCTTTCAAACTTAGACAAAGAAAGTTATGTAAAAATCATATCTGAACTTATTGCGGATAAAAATTTAACATTAATTTTCATTACCCATCATTTTGATTCAGAAATTTTTGCTGAATTTGATAAGGTAGTTTCACTAGATTAAGAAAAAAGTAAAAAATTATTAAAAAATAAGAAAAAATACTTGTTTTTCATAATTTTTTACTTTTTTTAGTAATTTGGCTAATTTTTCTTAAATTCCATCAGGAAACAAAGCGGTCTTGCGATCGCCATTTTCAAAGCCGTTTGGATAAATTTCCTTTAAATTTTGTCTAAAAGATCGAGTTTGACTCGGGAACTTTTGTAGGTTAGAACCATCAATTAAATTGTAAGCTTTGATAGTTTTCTCGCCATCGCTAAGATCTTTTGAAAGTAAAAATGGTGTATATGAAGCTCTGGCTAATAAATCCCACCTGTTAGAGCTTAGTGCTACTCCGCTATAAACCCCAATCATTTGACCAAATTCGTTATAAACAAGCGAACCAGAAGCCCCAAAATAAAGGGAGGAAAATTTGATATTCTGATTAAACCCATAATAATCACCTAATAGGCGATGAAAAACTTTTGTATATGGGTTAAGGTTAAAACTTAACATTTTCCCTTCATAATCATTAGTGGAGATAGCAAACGTGTTTGCATTTTCAGGAGATCGATGATAAGATTGCATTGTTTTATCGTTTCTCTCAATGGGATTATTTCAAGTAAGCACTGAATTTCCATCATCAATTCCAGGATAGCCCAGAACATAAACGTTTTTGGAATTAGTTAAAAACTCTTTGTTTTCTTGCATTTTTGAAGCTGTGACATAATCAATTGTTGGCATATAAAAAGAAATTTTTTTATCTTGATTAGGAAGATCAGTTTGTTTATTTCGTTTTAGATAGGAATCTAACGCAGCTATTGCTTTTTTTATCCAATCTTTAAGCGTTTCATCAGCGTTTGCCAAATTAACTTCTAATTCAAAAACAGCAAAATCTGTATATAAAGGAATAAATTCGTCTTTTTCTAAGCTGCTTTTGATAATTTTGCTTTCTGTAAAATCTTCCTCTGGTTCAACTTGTGATTTTAGATATTCAAGTCGCAATTTTGATTTATTTTTTATATCATCTTGAAAGGGTTTTATATAATCTCTATTAATAAAATCATAGCCAGCAAAAATTAATTTAGGCGCTGAAAAAGCTGTTGTTTTTGTAGTAGAATTAGCTGATAAACCTGAACGGTTTGCATTTTTAAAATTTTCATCTGAGGCATAAAATTTAGCTTGATTATTTTTATTAGTCGAAAAATCATAATTATTATTATGGCTTGCGAAAATTTGGGGAGCTTGAATTGATTTTCCTAGTGAAATAGAAGTTGCTTTATCCTTACTTGGGTCTTCATAATTTAGTTTTTTTCCAAGATTTTCATCTAAAGTATTGGATAAATGCGAGGCAACATGCAGATTTGTCGCAAAAAATAATTTGTAATTATTTTCATCTTTTTTATGATAATCCAACAGTCAAATAGTCCCATTTTCAGTTGCTAAAAACTTATTCTCCTCGGGTTCACCATAAAATTTAACACCTTTAGCTAATGTTATGCCAAATTTTACTGAAAATGTTCGATCGTAAAGTTCCTTATACAAAATTTGAGGATCAACTGCTTTATATTTTTCAGCAAATAACGGATATTCGTTTGCCTTTAAATTCTTAGTTGCAAATTGAGGAAGCTGAAACACATCTGGTAATTGCAAACTATTACTAGGATTTGCTTGACTTTTATCAGGAAGAGCCTCTACTTGTTTTTGTGTTTTTGAATCAATATTTTCGTTTTTTTCTTCTTTTTTGGTTTCTTTGATTTCGTTACTTATTTGTTTTTCCGACACTTTATCATTTTTACAAGAAATTAAAAAGAAAAAAGCGGGAATTAGTGATAAAAATAAAAAATTTTTAATTTTTTTCATATCAATCTCTAGTTTTTTCTTTTTAATTTTAACCTTTTTTTTTTTTTTTTTGCAAAAAAAGGTAAAAAAATAAAAAAAACACACTAAAAAGCGTGTTTTTTTTATTTTTTTTATACTTTACTTAAATTAAACTACCGGATTTCTTTTAACAAGCGCTGCTTGAGGGATCTCAACTTTTTGGTTTGCTAAAAAATCTTTGTTTAAATATTCTTCTAATTTATGGGCAAATAAATCTCTGTTCTCTGTTGATTTATCATCTAAATTTTGGACATATTGACAATACTTGATTAAAGAATCGATATATTTTCCGCCTTCATATGCCCTTTCAATTTTATCATTTTCTTCAAGATTTAACATTGAATAACCATCACCGCCAACTGAAATAAAATCGTTTGTACTTAAATAATAAAATTTGTCATCGTCTATTGGTTTTTTATTGATTTTAAAAGAATTTATATCTGGCTTTCATAGCCAAGTTTGCGTTTTTGTTTTGGAATCTAAACCTTTTTCAACCTTAATATTGTATTCAATATTTGAAGAAAGTTGGGCAAAAGCCCCACTTCGACCTTTTGATAGCCCATATTCTAGCGCTTTTTTTAGGATTTCGCCTTTTAATTTGATAGTTACAATTCTGTTTCCAAAAGGACTAAGTCCGAGAATATCTCCTTTTGTAATTGGCCCTTTATTTAAATCGGTTCTTAGCCCACCGCCATTAACAAGCCCTAAAGAATTATCAAGTGTTATTATTTCCTTGTCTTTTTGCACATCTAGAACTTGTTCTTTTGCTACCTTAGCAAAGTCTCAGGCAATCGCATCAGCTGTCATCATTCCTAGCGATGTTGGCTTTAATCTACCAATTCAGTATGGGGTTTTTTCAATATCGATTGTTTGTATATGCTCAAAAACACCTGGTGAGTCAAAAACTTTCACTTCATTTTCTTTGCCATAAATTTTTTTTAGTTCTGAAATTCAATAGCTAGCCAAATCTTTAGTTACGATGTTAATTTGGTTAATATCCCTTAAAGATTGGACAATTTTTATAATCTGTCCTGTTTTAGTATCAAATACTAAATCGATATCTCCTAGTCATTTTGCATAAGCTTCAGTTTGAGTAACTCAAACATTTTTATCCTTATTTGGCTTATGAATTTCTATGTAAGTATGCGAATGACCGTCGATAATTAAATCAAGTCCTTGTCCTGTATCTTTGGCAAGTCAGTCCGAAGTTCATTCTTGTTTAGTTCTTCCGGTTCCAAGATGAGTTGTTGCAATTATAAAAGAAATTGAAGGATCTTTTTCTTTAATTTCGTTAATTGCTTTTCTAGTTTCAGATACTGGATCTTTAAATTCAACTCAGAATGAATTCTTTGGATGAGAAGTAATTTTTGTATCTGGAGTTGTCAGACCAATAATTGCAACTTTTAAACCATTAGATAATTCTTTTATTTTATAAGGCTGAAAAACTCTTTGGCCTTTTTTAAATTGGCTAGGTCTATTGTTTTTAACATTTTCTGCTACTTTTTTTAATTCCGCTTCTTGTGGTTCCCTTCAATAAATATTAGCCGAAATAAAAGGCATTGATCTTGTAAATTCTTCTTTAGCTGCTTCTTTGTCAAGATCAAGAATGTGCCTGATTCCATAGTCAAATTCGTGATTTCCGATTGCAACTGAATCATAACCAGAATATTTTGCGATTTTTGAAATCGTTTTCCCTTTATCAGTATCAGAGAGCGGTAAACCTTGAATTAAATCTCCTGCTGACAAGAGTAAATCCTTGTTAAACCTTTTTAGATATTGCCCGGTTTTATCCATTCCCGAATAATTATTGTATTTACCATCATCAAATTCTAGCCTGCCGTGCTCATCATTTGTGTGGAAAATTTTTACTGTTTTAAAACGTGAATTTTCTTTTTTTTCTAGTTCGTGTAATTTAGTAAAAAGAAAGTTGGCTTTGTTAATTAAAGGATCAATTTTTGCTTGTGCTTTGTTTATAATGCCAACAATTTCATCTGTGTCACTATTTGGTTTAGTTTTCCGAATAGTTTTTATTTTTTCTTGAAATTCTTTCAAATTATCTGAATACAATTTTACCGTATTAAAATATTCATCTCTAATTTGACTCGAAGTTTCTGAAGTTATAATAATTTCATTTTTGCAACTAACAATTAAAGGAATTGTTATAGCAAAAGTTGTAAAAGTAGAAAAAGTTAATAAAAAATTTTTCTTCAATTCATTCCCCTTTTGATTTTTCGCTGTTAAAAATTTAATTATATAAAAAAAGATGATTAAATACTAAAATTTCCGTTTTTTTTTATTGTGATTTCCAAAAAAATCCTTAGCTTGAATTGACTCAACCTAAAAATTAAAAATTTTATCTTTTATAAAATAAAAAGCAAATTAAAAAGCTAATAAATTTGCAAAAAAGATGGAAATTTTAGTATAATTAAGTGATTATTTAAAGATTCATGGAAAAAATTTCGAAAATCATTAAAAAGTATTAAAATTTTTAAAAACGAAAGAAAAATGAAAATAAAATTCCGAATAGTTATTTTTTCACTACTTTGGTTGTTAAAGCTACGTAAAATACGATCTGTTTGAAAAAAATATACTAAAAATAAAGTTGAATTAAGCCCTGAATTTCGAAGTGATTTAATTTTGAAATACTCAAAATTTATTTTAAAACTTTTTCAGGTTAAAATAAAAGTTTTTGGTTATGAAAACTTACCAAAAAATGCCGCAATTATCGTTGCAAACCATAATTCTTTCGCTGATTATTTTATTTTATTTGCAGCGCTTGAAAATCACGAAAAAGGCGAAGGCGAAATTAATCCAATTTTATCTTTTGTACTTGAAAAAAAATGGTACAATCATAAAAACAAATGAATTTTTTATTCACTTGATTCGATTTTTTTAGGTGATAACCAGAAAAACAACAGTTTAGAATTGAATAAATTTCTCAAATCTGTCCGTGAGAAACGTGCTTTTGGTATCGTTTTTTCTAAAGAGGCAGATAAAAACCAAGTATTTGAATTCCCAATTGATATTTTTAGTGCTGCAAAAAAAGTTGGCTTATCGTTTATACCTGTTACAATTAACTTTTCTGATAAAGATTCTTATAAATCAATTCGAAAAAAAACGCAAAATGTAGAAATTTTTATCCACAAACCGATTAAAACTGCCGCAGTTTTCTCACAAAGCAGTAAATCTTTGTTTTTAGCAGCAAAAAAAGCGATTTTTGAATCTTATAGTGGTGAAAAATAATGAAATTTGATAATAGTTTTGATATTAGATTAGGAAATTTCTCAGGGCCACTAGAATTACTTCTTGACCTTGTGAAATCAAAAAACATCGATATTCTTGATATTAACCTTGTTGAGCTGGCCAGTCAATATGTTAATATAATTGACAATTTAAAGAAAAAAAATATTCAAATTGCTAGCGAGTATTTGGTAATTGCGGCGACTTTAGTTCATTTAAAATCAAAAATTCTTCTTTTAACTGACAAAAAAGAAGAATTAGACCCTGAAATTGAGCAGGATAAACTTGAATTTTTAGCGCTTCTTTCTGATTACCAACAAATTAAAAATATCGCTAACATGTTAAAAGAACAACAAGAACATCGAAACGATTATTTTGAAAAAAACACATCAAATTACAGCGATTTTCGGCGAACTAGTAATCCAAGCCAACTTGATGGACACTCATCCCAGCCAATTTTAGTTAAAATTTTAAAATTAATGTTTGATCGAACAAGAGCAAAAAATCGAATTAAAATTAACACAAAACAAGTGCAAGTGACAGCTGATCAACAAACTTTGTGAATTAAAAATATTTTAAATCAAAAAGAAAACTTTTCTTTTTCCGAACTTTTTTCGCTTCCAAGTATGAAACATTTTGTCATCACAATGATTTCGATGCTCGAAATGGCAAAAAAACAAGATTTACACTTAAAACAACAAGGGCAATTTTCTGAAATTTCAATTTACCGTGGAGGTTTTGATGAAAACTAGAATTATCGAAGCAATTTTATACCTACAAGGCGAAAAAGGGCTCTCATCCCAACAGCTTCAAAATTGCCTAAAAATGACAAGAATCAATGAAGCACGTAAACTTTTAAAGGATTTTGCCATTGAATTCAACCGTCAAAAACGTGGAATTTTAGTCGTTGAATTTGATGATATTTTCAAATTTGTTACCGCAAAAGATTTAAAACCTTTCATAATCAATTTTGTCAGCAACGAAAGAAAATACCGCCTAAGTAATTCCGCAATCGAAGTTGCCGCAATAATTGCTTATAAACAACCCGTCACTCGAAGCACCATTGCCCAAATTCGCGGCGGTATTAACTCTGACTATATCGTTGGCTCTTTATTAGCAAAAGGAATTATTGAGGAATTAGGAACTGCATCCACACCAGGAAATCCAACACTTTATGGGGTAACGTCGCGATTTTTTGATTATTTTAAACTAAGGTCAGCTAAAGATTTACCAAAATTTAAGGAATTTGATCTTTTTAATAATAACACAGAAAATTCTCAAGTTGAAAGTTTCGACCTTTTTTCTTCTCAACGCGAAACTGATGAATAAAAAAATATGAAATCCGCATTAGAAATTAGTTCAGAACCAATTTTGCAGAGCCAAAATTTAATTTCCTTTAATTATGAATCGCCTCTTGAAGTTAGTAATTCAAAAATTATTGGCTTTATTTCAAACAAACCCAATTCAATTAACGAAAATTACATATATAGTTTAGCAACAATAATTTCTGCTTTTTTAAGAGAAAAGGGATTTAATAAAATTTTGATAAATAATAGTGTCAATAATTTTGGAATCGCTTTTGCTTCAATTTTTTATAGTATTATCGCTGAAGATCCAACAAGAAAAGTTTTAGTTTTTAATGAAAATTTTGGTTATTCACAAAAATTAGCGCGTCATTATTTTATAAACAGTAATTTTGATTTTTTAATTGATATCGAAATAAATTGAACTAGTAAAAATTCTAACCCTGGAATTATAACATTTTTTAAAAAAAAATTAACTTTTTTGACATTGGAAGAAGAAAAATTCATTAATTCGGCTGAAAAAACCCCTTTTTTCTTCAAAAATGATCAAATCGTAAAGCCCGAAAAATTCCCGATTAGTTATGAAAATATTTTTAAACTTCAAACATATTTAAATTTAAATTTGGAAAATCTACAAAAATTATACCAGTTTTATGATCCTGATTCTAATTTTTTAGCAAATTTTTTAAAAAGTAATTTTAACCTTAAAACAATTAAATTTTTGCCAATTAAAAAAATTTTTACAATCGAAAACATAATGAAACATGTTAGTGATAGTTCAATAATTTGAAAAAAAATCACGACTAGCGCAAAATTTGGTACCAACATAATTTTCTGACTAAGAAAAAACAAAATTGTTGCCGCCTATCGTAAAAATTTTAATTTTAATATTATCAAAGAAAAGGATTTACAACTATTATTTCTTAACTACCTTCGCCAAAATTGACAAAACGGAAAATATTTTTTGGTAAGCCAACAAAGCGATGATTACATTATCGATTATGTTCAGAAAAATTTTAATGCAAAAATTTGAAGATACTGTGAATATCGTGAAAATCCTGAAACAGCAATTCTCAAAATTCAATCCCAAAATCAAGAAGAAATTGTACTTATAACTGCAGAAAGCATACACTTTATACCCAAAAACACAAAAAAAGATACTTGCTTTGGGATAAGCTCCCATTTTTCAGCGCTTTGATACATAAAAGTTTTCGAATTTTTCGCTAAAAATAATCAAAACATCCTTGATATTATTAAGGTAATGAAAAACGAAGTTAACATGGTTTTTCATCGCAAAATTAGCCTAGAAATTCCACCTTCTAATTTTGACAAAATTGTAAATTTACTTATTAATGAAAAAAGTAGCGAACTTAAACCCCAAGGTTTTCACATTACAAATTCTAGCCTTGATAAAAGATCAATAAATCTGAAAGTTAATTTAAAAAAAAATGATTTTTATACTCTAAATTATTTTAAACCAAAACAAAAATTAACACTTTCAACGCACTTTTTAGCTAAAAATCACACTGAAAAACAGGCGGTTTTTCTTGAAAATGCCTTAATTGATAGATTAAAACTTGTTAATAAAGACGCAATTTTAACAAAATCTAATAAAAAAAAGAACATAATCAAATTTTCAATTTTTATTAGTATAATCATTCTGATCTTAATAATTTTATTTTATAATTTTTATAATTTAAGCTTTGTTGATGGTTCGCCGACAAAAATTTTTGTGAAATTTTATGATTTTTTCTTTTTTCCTCGCTTAAATCGACTAATTTTTGTCGGCGCTATTATTTATATGCTTTTTTGGAATATTAGCACGGCCTTTCAATTACGTCAAGTTTTTAAAAATCAAGGAATAAAAACAAGATTTAAACATCTGTTTGTGGGGGCTTTTATCGCAACATTTATGCAATTTTCCACTCCTTTTTCCTTTGGAGGCGAGATAAGTTATTACTGATACTTGCAACGAAAACAATATCCACTAAAAAATATTAGCGCAACTTTAACTTACAATGCTTTTGTCCATCAAGTTTTTAATTTATTGATTGGTTTGGTTCTAATTCCTATCGGTTTTGTATTTTATCAAGAACTTTTTAACCTTGATTCATGAGAAAAAGTTATCTTTTTTATTTGACTGATTGTAAATATTTTTCTTAACGCGCTTGTTTTATTAATAATTGCTATTATTTCGCTTTGGAAAAAATTGCAATATTCTCTAATTAAAATTTTTGTTTGATTTTTGAATCTCAATTTTTTCAAAAAAATTGAAGATAGACAACGGTTAGAATTTCGGTTTCAATTTTTAATGGACAATTTCAAAAAACATTTTAGCGAAGTACTTTCGAATAAAATGCTACTGACTAAAATACTGTTTATTTATAAATTACCAGTCTTTTTCATTAATTTTTCATTTGCTATTTTGGTTTTAGCAATGGAAAAAGGTGGCTTCAACTTAAAAAACATTAATTTTATGCATTATTTGAAATTTTTATCAGGATTTACAATCCTACAAATTTCGAATAATTTATCTCCTTCACCTGGTGGAGTTGGCACAGCCGATGTAATTACTAAATTAATTTTTCATAGCTTTTTTAGTGAAAAAACGGCTGTTAATTTAGATATTTTCAACTTTGCAAACAGAATTTTTACCTGATTTTTGCCTTATTTAATTTCCGGAATTGGAATTTTTACTGTGTGAATAGGCGAAAAAAGAATTGACCGTTATAAAGAAATTCGGAAAACTATGAAAAATAATTTAACTCTTAATTACGAACTAAAAAAACATGATACTAATTTTTTCCGCTACGTCTTAATTTTTTGAGGAATAATTACAATTTCATTATTTATTTTAATTTTTGTCCATTAACTTTGATAAAAATTTCTGCTGCTTTTGCAATCATAGCACCATTATCAGTGCAAAAAATTTTGTTCGGAATTACAATTTTATAATTTTTTTCATAATATTTAATTAATTCACGAATTTCAGAATTAGCAGCAACACCTCCTACTAAAGTTAAAGTTTTAACATTCTTTTTACTTAAAAGCGCAAGATCAAGCTGCCTTTTTAAGTATTTTATGACCGTTTTTTGAAATGAAATTGCGATATTTACAGTTTGTTTTTCAGAAAGTTCATTTTTTTTCTTTAAATTATTAATATAATTTACCACTTGGGTTTTTAACCCGCTAAACGAAAAATCTAGCGTATTTTTAAGGATTTTTGGCAAACTAAAATCGATTAATTCTTCATTTTTTATTGTATTTTCCTGCGAAATTAAATCAATCTTGGGCCCACCTGGAAAAGCCAACCCTAAATTTCTTCCGATTTTATCATAAATTTCTCCAAGCGCATCATCAATTGTAGATCCAATAATTTCCAAATTTTCTTCGCTTGAAGCTCAGATTAACTGACTGTGCCCTCCTGAAATAAGAAGGGAAAGCACTGGAAATTCTAATTCACTTTCGAGATTAGCAGACCAAAAATGCCCTAAAAGATGATTAATTGGAACTAAGGGCTTTTCAAAATAGAGTGAAAGTGCGCTTGCAAATAAAAAACCGATTTTTAAAGAACCAATTAATCCAGGGTTTTTGGTATAAGCAATTGCATCAATTGCAGAAAAATCAACTTTTTTTTCTAATAATTTTTCTAAAATTATTGCTAAATTTCGCGTGTGCTCACGAGATGCAAGTTCCGGAATTGTTCCACCAAATTTTTGTTGTAGGTCAATTTGGCTAATTGTTAGCAAAATTTCGACCTTATTTTCATTTAAAAGCGCAATTGATGCATCATCATGAGAAGTTTCAATACCTAAAATTTTCATTTTCTCTTCTTTTTAAATTTTTATTTTGTATATTTTGATGACATGCTATAATTATAATATAAATTTTAAACACTGGGGTCAGTACTCAAGAGGCTGAAGAGGACGCACTGCTAACGCGTTAGGGGAATTAATCCCGCGCAGGTTCAAATCCTGTCTGACCCGCCATATTTTATATTGGTTCAAAAAATTTGATTTATTTTTTGATTTCGATTTTATTTTTATATTTGGTTAAAATAGATAAATTTCTTTCACTTTATAATTTAATCTCTTATTATAGTTTCTATTATTACAAAACCATATTTTCAGACTTCCTTTTACTTGTTTTGTATTAAACTTTGTGTTATAAACATTAAAATTATTTCTTTATTTTCCTTTATATTTTTTATTTAGGGCAACTCCTTTTATTTAATAAATAATAATAATAATAATATAGTTATACTAATAAAAAACCAGAAATTTTAAACAACAGAAAATTTCTGGTTTTTCTTTTCTATTAAAGCAAATATAAGAATAAACTTTTATAGTCGTTTTTACTAATTTTTTCCAAAATTTTTCTTAAAAATCTTTAAATATAAAAAAATCATTTATTTTATGTGATTTTTTATTTTTTAAGCAAGTTTAAGCGTTAATTTAACCAAAAAATTATTTTTTTATTTAAAAAAGAAAAAGGCAGCAAAAATTAATTCAAAATTCTTTAAAACATATCATTTTATTTGAATTTTATTTAATTTTCGCGCCAGAGAAGGAAGTTTGTTTTAATTATTTTTAGTCATTTACTCTTTTTAAATTTTTATATTCAAATGTTGCTGGTGCCCGGCGGCCAAAGACATTTTCAAGCTCGACAGTTATTAAGGTTTTAGTCTCATTCATTTCAATAATTTTCCCAAAATCATCAGAAAAAGGACCTTGTGTAACTTTCACTCAATCACCAATTTCTCAACTGATTGCACCATCATTATTTTGTTGAAAACTAAGGATTTTTTGATTTCAATTATCTTTCATTCTTTCAAATTGCCGCAAAGAAATTGGTGTAGGCTTTGTTCCCCGACCATGAGAACCAACAAGACCTGTCACATATTGAGTATTTCGCACCACAAACCAAGCTTTGTCCACCATGTTCATTTTAATAAAAAAATAACCTTTATATAAATTTCGATATTTTAGCTTTTTTTCGCCGACTTTTTTAAGATCTTCTTCATAATAAGGAACATCAAATTTGATTATTTCCTGGAAATGCTCTTCCAAATTTTCATATTTAACTCGGTTTTTAAGTAAGCTAATTGCGGTATCTTCTTTTGAGGAAATAGTTGAAATCATATATCACTTATAAATTTTCATAATAGTTGCAACCCTTTGTCTAAATTCCGACACCGACTTGATTTCAAATAATAGCCGCAATAACTGTAACTCCCAAAAAAACAACCATAAAAATAAGTGAAAAAATAAGTGACTGACCAAAACTTTTAAAACTAACATGAGCACTAGGCCATTTCACTCTTTTCATTTCTTTTACAAAAAGACGAAAAAAATGCTTTTTCTCGCGTTTTTTTTTCTCTTTTGTTATTTTAGGTTCTTTTTTATTTTTTCCCTTCACTATTTTTCCTCTTGATGTAAAGTAGGTCTGCGACAAATTTTACAAAATTTGTTAATTTGAAGCCGGTTTTCAACCGATTTATTTGTTTTATAATTCCGATTTTTACAAATAAAACAACTTAAACTAATTTTTTTTTTCATAGGAATTATAAAATAGAATGACTAAATTTTATAAAATATAATTATAACCTATAAACTAAAAAAAATTACGTAATTTAATATTTGTTATTCGAACAAAATCATTAACTTTTTGAGTCGTAATCCCGATTTTTCTTGCTATTTCTTTTGTTGGGAGATCCTTAATAAAAAACATTTGAAACATTTCATGCTCAACTTCATCAAGTGAATTTGTTATTCGCTTATAAATATCTTGAATTTCATAGTTTTCTAAATCAAAATCAGCAGTAAACTGAATAGTTTCAGCCAATTCATCTAGCGAAACTGAAAAATTAGCGACTTGATAATTTTTTGTTGTAAATGAAGTTGCATAACCTAACATAAACAACTTAATTTTATACACAAGATAATTTTCAAGCGGAATGCCTAAACTAGGATCAAATTTTTCATATAGCGCCACAAATTTTTCGATTGATGCGTTAAATAAATCAAAATATGCTATCGGTATTTGCGGGAAAATTCTCATTACTTGCTTTGAACAGGCTAACAAAATATGTGAGTATTTATTTAAAACCTTGAGATAACGTTTGTTTTTTTTTATTTTTTCTTTTCGATCTAATCACATAGAAAACACATTTTTCTATTCCTTTATTTTTTGTTTTGTTTTAGAAAAAAAAGAATAATTCCAGTTGCAACAGTGACATTTAAAGAATCGACTGTACCTTCAATTGGAATAAAAAAAGTTTGATCACTTGCATATGATGTACTTTTTTGGATTCCAGTAGATTCATTGCCTAAAATTATTACACAGGGATAATTAAACTGAATTTCCTGGATTTTTATACTTTTTTCATTAAGGTCGGTGGCATAAATTCAAAAACCAAGTCTTTTTAATGTATTAATTGCAGCAACAATAGAATTAACTAGGATAAATTTAATTCCAACAAAGCCTCCAGATGAAACTTTTAAAGTAGTTTCATTTAATTTTGCCGCACGTCTTTTAGGCAAAATTAAATGCTGAATTCCGAAACAATTTGCTGTTCGAATGATGTTTCCAAGATTATTTTGATCATAAATATGATCAAGAACTAAAACGATTTCTGGCCTATCTTTTTTTAATATATCAATTTCAAAAAATCTGAAATTTTCAACAACACCAACAAAACCTTGGTGATTAACACTAACAAGTTTATCTAAAAATTCGCGGCTTACAATTTTTACTTTTTGATTTAAAAAAATTATATCTGTTATAGGCTTTAAAAGGTAAATTTCCTTAAAAACATACCCATTTTTGATTGCGTCAACTAATGAATTTTTGCCACAAACATATTTAACCATACTTTTTATCTTTCGAAAGCAACATAGAAAAAATTATGAATTTTGAAACATTTTTCATAATTCTTCGCGAATTTTATTGGCTTGATCAGATTTCCCTTCATCGTTTAATTGCTTTCAGATTTTAATTTTTTTCAAACTTTCTGGCTTTAAAATCTTTTTTGTGAAATTAAATCTTAATTTTGTGAAAATATTTCTTAGAATAGCAGTTTCTTTTTGTTTTATTAATTCCGAAATTAAAAAGTTGGCCTTTGCGAATTTGCCTTCAACAAACAAATCAAGAACTGCAGAAGATTTTTCTATGTCCGCATTTTTCGTATCAAAATATCAATCAAAAAAAACTTTTTCATATTTTTCAATTATTTTCTTATGATTTTTAATTATTTCATCAGTTAAATTAATTGGCGCTGTCGGGTTTATTGACAAAAAAATATTTCTGATAATATCAGGATTATATTTTTTTGCAAAATCTTTTGCTAGTATTACATTTTGTAATGACTTTGCCATTTTTTTTCCATTAAGATTCACAATCCCTACACGAAATCAATTTTTGGAAATTGGATTTTGTGAAAGCGCAAAATGTTGGGCATTCTCATTTTCGTGATGCGGAAAAATTAAATCAACACCACCTCCGTGCAAATCAAGCGAATTCTCACCAAAATAATCATAAATAAGAGCTGCGCATTCTGTGTGTCAACCAGGTCTTCCAAAGCCAAAAGGCGATGCAAAAGTTAAGCCTTTTTTTGTTATTTTCCACAAAACAAAATCATTATTTGATTTTGTATTTTTATTATTTTTTTGCATCAATAATTCTTTTTTTTGCCCAGAAATGATTCCGTAGTTTGAGATTTTGCTTGTATTAAATACTAAATCATTATTTTCGTTATAGTATGTAAAACCTTTTTTTTCTAAAATGGTAATATATTTAATAATTTCTTCCATTTTTTGTGTCACCTTGACAATTTTTGTTGGTTTTTTTATATTAAAAATTTTAAGAATTTCTAAATATTGTCTAGCATATTTTTCGGTTAACTCATGCTCAGAAATGCGTAATTCTAAGGATTTTTCAATAATTTTATCGTCAATATCGGTGATATTATGCAAAAAATTTATTCTAACGCTTTTATCTTTTTCTAAATATTCAAAAATAGCATCAAAAATAATTATCCCACGCAAATTTCCAACGTGAATATCGTCATAAACTGTCGGCCCGCAAAGATAAACACTCATGCTTTTTTTAATTAAGTTCATAATTATTTAGTTTTTTTATTAGTTCCTTATAATTTGAAATAATTTTACCAACTTTTTCTCAAAAAAGTTTATTATGCTTACTAAAAAAGTGATGAATAAGTTCATGCACAATGACATAATCTATGATTTCTTTGGAAAAAGGCAGTAAAAAATAACTATAATGAATTTTTTTACGATGATAATTTGTTCCTCAGGAAGTGTTTTTGCGAGATACTTTGATTTCATATTTAGGAGTGTCTAAAATTTTAGACCAATGATTTGTTCTCTTTTTTAAATATTCAGAAAAAAAATTGTATAAAGCTTTTTCTATTCGTTTTTCTATATTTCTTACTCTTGGTAGTGAAAAAACTAAATTCTCAGCTTGCAAAAAAAGTTTATTTTGTGTTTTTACTAAATTATAATAGTATTTTTTCCCAAAAAGGTAAAAACTTGACTCAAAAAAGTTAATTATTGCCCGTTTTGGTAGAATTTTAATTACTTTTTGAAAAAAACTAGAATTTTTGACTATATTAACTAATTCCTCTTCTTTTATAAGTGGGCTTGAACGAACAAGAATGAAATCATCGACCATTTTTACTATAATACGAGAGATTTTAGTTGTATAATCGACAAAAATTGAATAAAACTTACCATCAAATTCAATATTTAGCTTTTTATATTTGGTTTTCATTTTTAGTTATTTTTACTTCAATAACATTAGAATTTTTGGCGATTATTTCAAATTCTAAGTTGTAGCTAGGCGAATTAAAATAAATTTTGGTCCCTAAAATAAGTTTCTTTTTAGGGTTTTGTGCCAAAAGTCATCGATTTAAATTTTTAAAACTAGTAGGCAAATCAATTTTCAGTGCCTTATTTATTGTTCTGATATTTGTTTGGCCTTTTGTTGTTATTTGGTTTGGATTAATCTGATAAAAATCTAGATTATCACGGTAGTCATATTCATCATAAATTGGTCCAAATAAACATTCGAGAATATCCTCAAAAGTAATAATTCCAATAACTTTTTTATTTTTTTCCGATTCAATTACAAAACCAAGGTGAGATTTTGCTTTTTTTAAAATTTCGTAGTTTGTTTTAATTAAATTATTAGCTAAAAGTAAAGGAGCTTCGATTATATAATCATTAATATCAAATTTGTCAAGGTGCAAAATGTCTTTTGAGAGCAAAATTCCGATAAAATTATCATCCTTTCAGACAGGAATTCGGGAAAAATTGTGGTCAATTATAACATTTTTTATTGAATCAAGACTATCGGCATAATCGACATAAACAACATCTTTTAATTTTGTAAAATGTTTTGCGGTTTTAAAAGAGTCAAATTCAAGTGCGCGAATTGCTAAATCCGATTCGTCTTTTTCTAGAACCTCTTCTCGTTGAGCTTGCAAAATAATTTTTTTGAGTTCATTTTCTGTATTTGTTATGTTTATCTTTTTTACAAATTTAGTCATCAAAGTTGCGAGCGGATACAAAAAATAATAAAAAAATGCAATAAAAAATCAAAAGCATTTTAGAAATAAAATCGGCTTTTTCCGTCCAAAAATTTTGGGATAAATTTCGCCAAAAATAATTAAAGGAGGTGTTGTGCTAGCAATTGAAATTAAAATTTGCAGTGATTCATTAATAGGCAAACTGGAAAAAAAAGTGGAAATTATAATAGAAATTCCTATATTTACAATATTATTTCAAATTAGAATAATGGTTAGAGTCTTTTCATAATTATCATAATATTTTAAAATTTGTTTCTTTCCTCAAAATGAATTTGCAATATTTTCATCAACTTTTACCCGACTTGTTGCTGTAAACACAGTTTCGCTGGCGGAAAAAATTGCTGAAATAAAAAATAAAAAAATTAAAACAACCGATAAAACTACAAAATACAAAGCCATTATTCATCCAATCCTAAATTATCAACATCTTTTTTGTTATATGAATAATCTAAAATAGCGGGGCTAAATTTTCCAAACTCAGGAAAGAAATCAAAAAATAGCGTTCCTATTGGTCCGTTTCGATGTTTTGCAATAATTAATTTTGTATTAGGGCCTGTTTTTTCTTCATGTTGTTCAGATTTTTTATGATAGTAATTATCGCGATGCAAAAAAGCAACAATATCAGCGTCTTGCTCAATTGCTCCAGATTCTCGCAAATCTGAAAGTAGCGGTATTTTATCTTCCCGTCGTTCCACATTTCTTGAGAGTTGGGAAAGCGCTAAAATTGGTGTTTCAACTTCTCTTGCTAGTTGCTTTAATCTTCGGGAAATAATTGAAACTTCAACTTGGCGGTTATAATTTTGATTTTTCATAGTTGAATTAATTAACTGCAAATAATCAAAAATAATCAAATCGTACTTTTGGTTATTACGGTATCTTTTTTGAACTTGCCAATAAATATCATCAATATTTATTGAACCTGAGTCATTAATAATTAATTTGCATTTTTTAATACGTTTTTCAATCGCGTTTTCAATTGCTTTAAGATCTTCAGGTTTTAAATTTTTTGGCATTTTAAACTTTATAGATTCAACCCCTGAAATTAAAGCAAGAAGTCTTGTAACTAAATCAGAATTGGACATTTCTAGAGCAAAAAATAAAACAGATTTGCCACTTTCACAAACATTTCATGCAAGATTTAATGCAAAAGCTGTTTTTCCGACAGAAGGCCGAGCCGCAAGCACTGTTAAATCTCCTTTTTGGAAGCCGGAAGTTATAAGATCTAAATTATCATAACCTGTCGAAATTCCTTTAATTGTATTTTTATTTGTGCGTAATTCCGTTAAATATTGAAAAATTTGAAGGGCAACCTCGTAAATTGAAATATATGTTTCATTTGTAGTATTAAAATTCAAAAGATTGATTTTATGAAGTATTTCTGAGGTGATTTCCTGAGAAAATTTTGAGCTCGAATTTAGTTCCTTTGCCGATTCATCAACTATTTTTTTTAGCTCCCGCAACATTTTTTTCTCATTTAAAATTCTTAAATGCCCTGTAATTTCGGTGGGCAGAGAAAAATCGCTATTATATAAAGAAGCAATATAAGCCCTTCCACCAATTTCGGATAATTTTCTCGAATTTTCTAGCTCCTGAAGAATTAAACTAACCTCAGGTTCCCTTGTTTGATTTGCAACTTTTTTTATTGCTTTCGCGATTTCAGCTAAATTTTTAACACTAAAATCATTAGGGTTAATTACATCAATAAAATTAATAATTTTATCTGGATTTGAAAGCAAAAAAGAAATTATAAATGATTCTATTTCAGGAGAAGTATATCGTGAATTATTCATCTTTAATAACATTTATTTTTAGTTTGGCAACAATATTAGAGCTTAATTTTATGTTTATGAAACTAGTACCAAAAGTTTGAATTCCACTAGTTTGAATAGTTTGTTTATCAACAAAAATTCCTTTATTTTCCAGCTCTTTTTTGATTTTTTTAGCAGATATTGCCCCATGGGCAAAATTGTTTGTCCCTTTTAGTTTAAACCATAGCACAATATTTTCAATTTCATTTTTTAGTTGTATTTCTTGATCCTTCTTATTTTTATACTCTTCGGCGATTTTTTGTTTTCGTTGGTTTAAAAGCCTTTCTGTTCTTGAATTGAAAGGTTCAGCTAAATTATTTTTGAACAAAAAATTGGTTGCATAGCCTGGTGACACCTCAACAATTGTGTTCGCTTTCCCGGCTTTTGTGTCCTTAATTAGGATTACTTTCATATTCTCTCCTTTTAATTGCTTGTTTTATATTCTCAACAAACTCAGAAAATGTCTCAACAGTTGAATAAGCTGCTGCTGATGTATAATTCCCCCCGCCACCAACTTGTTCTGCAATGTATTGAACATTAACGTTTTCAAGACTTCTTGCTGACATTTTATAATTTTTTTGTTGGGGTAGTTTAGCAACAACAAAGGCTGCTTGGCGATTTTTTACTGTTAAAATTTGCTCACAGGCAATTGAAACAAGATCAGTATCAATTTCACGATCTAAACTTGAAAGAAAAAAACCTTGCTTAATTTCGGTTGCATTTTCTAAAATTTCTTTTATTATTTTCGATTCATTTTCTGTTAATTTGAGAAATTCGGCTGTTTTTGTAGTTTTTGCGCCTCAACGGACAAGCGCAGAAACGGCGGCAAAAGTGGAAGAACTTACTGTTTTTCGCAATTGCGCAGAATCAACATACAGACCATTTAATAAAATTTGTGCTCATTCTTGGTCAATTGTCAAATCCGAATGAAAAGTTAAAAGAATTAAATTCGTTATAATTTCACAAGTCGAAGAAGAAGAAACATCAATATAATCGTGAATTAGCTCTAAAAGTCCTTGCATTTTTGAATTAATTCCGTGATGGTCAAAAATAAAAACATTTTCTAAGTTAATATGGTCAAAAGCTCTTGAATTTTCGATCCTTTCAACATCAGAGACATCAACTAAAATGGCAAGGCAAGTATCATTATTCTTTGAAGCCAACGTAATTTTTGAAGCCAAAGCCGGAGAAATAAATATTTCTTTTTTTATTTTAAAGTCAGCTTGCGATAAAAAACGAGTTGTTGTTGGATCAAAAGTCCGGTTTTGGATATAAAAATTTATTTTTTTTTTGTAAATAACCTCCGCATATCTTTTTAAAAAATTACCTAAAACATAGGCAGAACCAAAGGAATCAAGATCAGAATTAATATGCCCATATATAATGATGTTGTTAATTTTCACTAATTTTTCGACTAAAATCCGGGAAATACGCTTTAATTTTACAAGCGAGTGATGGCTAAGCGATTCACTATAAGATCCATATGAAAAGGGTTTTTTGCCGTAAGGATAAATTGAAACCTGATTTCCACCACGTGTTTTTGAAAAAATTAGCGCCTCATTTGCGAGCCTTTTTATCTCAACCAAGTTTGTAGTGCCAATTCCAAAACCAACTGAAAACCAAACTTCTGTTGTTTTATCAATTTTTATACTTGCATCACGGAAAATGTAGAAATGATTTTTTTGCCAAATTGTAAAAGTTTCATAATGTAAAACTAACATAATTCTACCATCAGCATATTCTTTGTATAAAAAGCCGTATTTTTGTGCTAGTTTCTCAAAAAAATCATTGATGAAAATTTTTATTTTTGGATAGTCTTGGTCACTGCTTCGAAAATTTGAAGACACAAGATTGTCAACTTCAACTTCAGCAAAAACAAGTGAATTATTTTCATAACCTTGCGAAATAGACTTAAAAAGTGTGATGTCACGATATGAAATTCAGTATGCATATTTATTAAAATTTATTTCAAATCAATTATTTCCTCTTTTAATTTCGAATTTTGGGGGAATATCTTCTGCTTTTTTGTACTGAGGAAATAAATAAAAAATGTCGCGGTTAACAAGTCTTTCAGGATATAAATTTTTAACATATTTTGAGACTTTAACAATTTTATAAGTGGATGATAAATTAATAATTCCAAGGTTATTTTCCTCGTTTATAAGGTCGAATTTCTGGTAATAAAAGTGATTTTGTTTTAAGATAAACTGATAAAAAACAATTATCCCAATTGTTAAAGAAATGACAAAAATAACAAAAATCGAAACTGCAATACTAAAAAAAAGGTAAAAATCAAAGTTATCATAATAAATAACTTTCAATAACAAAGTTAGAATTTCAGCCAAAAAACTTAAAAATGATATCGTGAATGGAAATAAAAATTTTTTCATGGTTTAGATACTTTTTACAATAAAGTTTAGTATTTTTTTGGGTATAAAAATCACTTTGCTAATTTGCATGCCATTCAAATATTTACGTATTTTACAGTCTTTTTTTGCTATTTCAATAATTTCGTCTTTGCTTTTAGCCTCGTTTAATTCTAAAATTGCACGGTTTTTCCCATTAACTGAAACTGGTAAATTATAAGTATACTTCACAATTTTGCTTTTATCAAATTGTGGTCAGCTTTGTAAATTTAATGGCTTTTCTCCTAATTTTTCTAACAACTCCTCAGCTATATGTGGTGCAAAAACTGAGAAAATTATTAAAAAATCTGTTAAATATTTTTTAGAAGGTATTTTTTGCTTTTTGTTTAAAAAATTAATGTAAGCCATTAATTTTGAAATTGCCACATTAAATTTAAAACTTTCAATTAAAGCTGTTATTTCAAAAACAAAATTATTAAAAAAATACGTAAATTCATGGTCTTTTTCAAGAGATTCTTCGATTTCATAATCTGTTAAAATAGTTCTAATCACTCTTTGAATTCAGTTATAAATTGATTTTAGCCCATTTTCATCTCAAATCCGGTTTTCACTAATTGGTCCCATAAACATCAAAAAAAGTCTAACAGAATCAGCGCCGTATTCTTCAATAACTTGACTTGGATTTATTACATTTCCTTTGGATTTAGACATTTTTTGGCCATCAGGACCTAGCAACATTCCTTGGTGAATAATTTTTTTAAAAGGCTCAGAATTAGGAACAACTCCTGCTTCAAATAAAACTTTATGTCAAAAACGGGAATAAATTAAATGTCCAACAGCATGTTCTTGACCGCCAATATAAAGGTCAACTGGAAGTCATTTTTGGAATTTTTCGAATGCTGGTTTTGTATTTAATTTTAAATATTTGTCTTTTTCTTTTAAAATGAATGCTAAATAATATCAAGAGCTTCCGGCTCATTGTGGCATTGTGTTTGTTTCACGACGGTAAGTTTTCCCATCTTTTTCAAAAAAAACCCAGTCTTTTATTGAAGCAAGTGGGGATTGCATGTCTCCTGAAGGAGTTATTTTATCTTTGTATGGGAGCTTAACTATTTTTTCTTCAAGGTAAATTTTTCCTGTTTCATCAAAATAAACTGGAAAGGGTTCGCCTCAATAGCGCTGACGAGAAAAAACTCAATCTTTTAATCGAAAAGTTATACTTTTTTCAGCTAAGTTCATTGATTTTAACTTTTCAAAAATTAAATTTTTAGCTTTCTCACTATTTTTGCCGTTAAACTCAGCAGAATTTATTAACAAATTTTCAGAATTTATCACACTAATATAGTTGATTTTGAAAATTCGTGCAAATTCTAAGTCGTTTAAATTGTGTGCTGGAACCCCCATAATTGCTGAACTAGCATAATCATTTATAACATAATTTGCAATATAAATCGGAATTTTACACGAATTTAAAGGATGTTTTACATATAAGTTGGTAAAAATTCCTGTTGTTTTGCTTTGTAATTTGGGACTTAAAAAACTGTTTCGCTTAATAAATTGACTAATTTCAGCGTTTTTCTTTGCAAGTTCTTGCGCAAAACTGTGCAAAGGAGAAATTGCAAGGAAACTAACACCGTAAAAAGTCTCAATTCTTGTGGTAAAAATTTCAAGAAACCCTTCTTTGTTTTTAAAGGGAAATTTAACTTTTCATCCTTCGGATTTGCCGATTCATTTTCTTTGAAGAGTTTTAAGAGAATCTGGAAAACTGACATCATCAAGCCCATCTAACAATTTCTGTGCATATTCAGTTATTTTTAAAACCCATTGTTTCATTTTCTTTAAAACAACAGGAAAATTTCCTCTTTCACTAACAAAATTACCGTTTTTGTCTCTTTTTAGTTCCTCGTTTGCTAAAACAGTCCCTAATTCAGGGCACCAATTTACTTCGACATCACGAATTTCGGCTAAATTTGCTTTATATAAAAGTTTAAAAATTCACTGAGTTTGCTCATAAAACTCTGGATCTGAAGTATTAACTTCCTTATTTCAGTCATAAGAAAATCCAAAAGAAATTATCTGTTTTTTAAAATTTTTAATATTTTTCTTTGTAAAACCACCTGGATGATTTCCCGTTTTTATCGCATATTGTTCTGCCGGCAAGCCAAAAGCGTCTCAACCCATCGGATGCAGAACATCAAAACCGTTTAAACGTTTAAATCTTGCAACAATATCAGAAGCTGTATAACCAATCGGATGGCCTAAATGAAGCCCAGATGCTGAAGGATAGGGAAACATATCGAGAATATAGAACTTTTTTTTAGATGAATCGGTAGTCTGAAAAACGTTATTTTTATACCAGTAATTTTGTCACTTTTTTTCAATGATTCGGTGGTCAAGCATAATAAATAAATATAAATTATAATACAAAGCTTAAAAAATAAAAGCGAAATCAACAGTTAAATCTAACTTTTAGTAAAAAGTAGAAAAATTTAGGAATTCTTCTATGCAAATTCCTAAATTTGAAAGCAAAATACTGAAAAATAAAGGTTTTTTATGTTAGAATTTTTACTATTATTTTTTTAAAAAGTGATTAAATATCAAATGTTTGTGAAAAAAGAATTTAAAAAATTCAAATTAAATGCAAAATATAAACCAAATGGCGATCAACCTAAAGCGATTAAAAGTTTGATTGAAGGCATTAAAAGTGGAAAAAAATCACAGATTTTAATGGGGGTAACAGGATCTGGAAAAACTTTTACAATGGCAAATGTAATTGCCCATTTTAACAAACCAGTAATAATTTTGTCTCATAATAAAACTTTAGCATCGCAATTATATACTGAATTTAAGGAATTTTTCCCGGAAAATCGTGTCGAATTTTACATTTCATACTTTGATTTTTATAGACCAGAAGCATATTTGCCAACAAAAGATGTTTATTTAGAAAAAACTAGTAAGACAAATTTTGACCTTGAAACAATGAGAATGGCGGCCCTAAATGCTTTAATGATGCGAAATGATACAATAGTTATTGCCTCAGTTGCTGCAATTTATGGAACAATTAATCCCGATGAATATCAAGATAATTTTTTGGTTTTAGAGATAAATCAAGAAATTAAACCAAGCGAATTAGCTCTAAAACTTGCTAGAATCATGTATGAAAATAACAGTTTAGAACAAAAACCTGGTGTTTTTTCTCTTAAAGGTGAAATTTTAGAAATTTTTCCCGCCTGAAATGATACTTTCAAAATTAGAATTGAATTTTTTGGAAACCTGATTGAAGCGATTAACACCATCCACCCAATTTCAAAAAAAATAATAAAATCCTATAATTCTTATATAATTTATCCTGCCAGCGCTTATAGTGTCAAAAAAAATATCATTGACCACGCAATCAAAACTATCAAGGTTGAACTTGAAGAACAACTTGAATTTTTCGAAAAAAATAACAAACTAGTAGAAAAACAAAGACTAAAAGAGCGAGTAAATAACGATATTGACTCTCTTAGCGAATTTGGAATCTGCTCAGGAATTGAAAATTATGCACGTCACATTGACGGACGTCAAAAAGGAGAAAAACCTTTTTGTTTGCTTGATTATCTACCAAAAGATGGACTGATTTTTATCGACGAGTCTCATATTATGGTCGCCCAAATTCGCGGAATGTATGAAGGTGATCGTAGTCGCAAACAAAATCTTGTCGATTTTGGTTTTCGCCTTCCTTCGGCACTTGATAACCGTCCTTTAAAACTAAATGAATTTGAAAAATATTCACAATCTAAAATTTATGTTTCTGCGACCCCTGCAAATTATGAAATAGATAAAACCAACGGTGAAATTGTATCACAAATTATTAGGCCAACGGGACTAATTGATCCTGAAATAATAGTTGAAAAAACTGAAAACCAAATGGAGAAAATTTTCCAACTTTTACTAAAGCAAAAAGAAAAAAATGAACGTAGCCTCATTTTAACAACAACAAAAAGACTTGCTGAAGAAATTAGTAAGTATTTACAAGAACAAAAGGTACAAAAAGTTTATTATTTACACTCAGAAATGACTACTTTTGAACGCGATGAGGTAATAATCAAACTCCGAAAAGGAATTTATGATGCAATTGTTGGAATTAACTTACTCCGAGAAGGTGTTGATATTCCTGAAGTGTCGCTAATTTTTGTTCTTGAAGCTGATTTACCTTCTTTTTTAAGGTCGAAATCCTCACTAATCCAAATTATCGGACGAACCGCCCGAAATGATCACGGAAAAGTGATACTTTTTGCAGATAAAATTACTGATGTGATCGCAAAAGTGATTGAAGATAATAAAAACAAAAGGAGAATTCAAATAGAATATAATAAAAAAAATAACATTATCCCAAAAACAATAAAAAAACCAATTCCGGAAAGCATCAATCCAAACAGTTTAAACATCAGCAAGATTTTTCGTGAAAAACTGAATAACAAAAAAGAAATGGAATCTTATATCAAAATCTTAGAAAAGGAAATGAAAATTGCTGCTGATGAAAATCGTTTCGAAGAAGCAATTCAAATCCGTGATTTAATCGCAGAAATTAAGTTAAAAATAGAATAATTTTTTCAAATTTTTATTATGAAATTAGAAATTAAATTGACGAACAAAGTTAAAAATTCATTTTTATCTTTTAGTTTTAAAAATAAAAAAAAAATAAGAATAAAAATCCCTATTTTTATAGTATTTTTTAGAATAAAAACTTCAAAATATTTAAATTTTCGCTTGAGTGTTAATTTAAAATTGAAATATTTTAAAAATTTTTTGCTTTGACTTTCAAGTGAAAATTTGATAGCTAAAAATCAGGTTTTTCAAGAAAAAGTTGCCAAAAACAAAGTATTTTGTCTAAAACTTGCAAATAATTTACACATTTTACTTTGAAAATATGACTTTGAAAAGGCATTAATTTGCATTGAAAATAATGAAGACTTTACAAATTGATTTGATAAAAATTTCCGTGTTTTTGAGACTGAAATTGAAAAATATTCAAAACTTTTTCTATGCACAACAGATACAGTACCAGGAATTGGGAGTTTTTATGAAAACCTTGATTTTATGGCGCTTTTTGCAATCAAAAATCGAGACTTTTCAAAAAAAATTGTGACCTTAGTTGCAAATTTAGGGCAAATAAAACCACTAATTACAAAAAAAAATTATCAAAAATTAAAAAAGATTAGCAAAAACTTTTGACCTGGAGCAACTACTTTAATAATTGAGGGTCAATCATTCCGAATTCCAAATCAATTACCACTTTTAGAAATATTGAAAAAAAACGGACCTGCTTTTGTAACAAGCGCAAATATTTCCAATCAAAAACTACTTAATTTTGTCGCAGCAAGAAAAAAATTTTGGCAAATTTGTAAAATTTTCAATTTTCAAGAAGGATCTGGAAAACCTTCGAAAATTTATGATATTGATACAAAAAAATGAATTAGAAAATAAAAATAAAAAAATCTCTTAAAAGAGATTTTGCAAAATATTTTGATATGGTGGGAACGAATGGGATCGAACCATCGACCTCACGATTATCAGTCGTGTGCTCTAACCATCTGAGCTACGCTCCCATAAATTACTAATTATAATGATTTTTTTAATAATTCACCATAATTATGATACATTTTTTGCAAAAAAAAAAAAAAAATTAACGTTTTGAAAATTGACGCGCTCTTCTGGCTTTCCGTAACCCAAATTTTTTGCGTTCTTTTGCCCTAGCATCACGAGTTAACATCCCCGCAACTTTTAATTCAGGTCGATAATCAGCAGAAACCTTTAACAATGCTCTCGCAATTCCGAGCCTAATAGCTCCAGCTTGCCCTGAAGCCCCGCCACCGTAAGCGTTAACTCTAATATTAAATTCTGACATTGTGTTTGTTATTGATAGTGGCTGTAATGCGTCTTTAATTAAAATATCTGATTTTAAATATTCTTTTGCTATTCGGTTGTTAATTTTAAACTGTCCATCCCCGTGATTCAAAATAACGCGTGCAACTGATGATTTTCTTCTGCCAGTTCCATAATAAGATAATTCTGTTCGATTCATTTTGTTATTTTACCTCTAATTTTCCGGGGTTTTGCCCTTGGTGTGGGTGTTCGGTTCCAGGATATACATAAAGATTTTTTCGCTGTTTATCGCCTAATTTTGTATGCGGAATCATTCCAAAAATGGCTCTTTCTAACAAAGCGATCGGTTTTTTATCTCTCATCTCACGCGCTGTTCTAATTTTTAGACCTCCAGGATAGCCTGAGTGATTATAATATAATTTTTGATCTTCTTTTTTGGCAGTTAACAAAACTTTTTCTGCATTAATAATGATAATTTTATCTCCCATATCAACATGTGGAGTGAAATGAGGATAATGTTTTCCACGCAAACGAGAAGCGACAAAAGCAGCCAAACGACCCAGAATTTTTGATTCTGCATCAATTACAAACCATTTTTGCTCGACATCGCCACGCTTGACAAAAGTTGTCTGTCTCATAAATCAGCCTTTCATTTTAATTTTAATCGTGAATGCAAAAAAGCAATTCAATCCTATGATATCAAGGAAGAAATATGCAATGAACTAACAGGATACTAGAATGTATTGAAATTATACAATATTTTTTTAAATTGAAAAATAAAAAGATTTTATTTTAACTAATTTAACTAAAATTATTAAAGTAAAAGTCAGTTAACATTATATAAGTTGCTAAATCAATCTCTTGTGGACGAATGTTCTGCGAAAATTGAAAAAAATTATAAATTTTCTCAATTTGATCCTTACTTAGAAAAAATTTAAAATTATTATATAAAGTTTTACGTTTAAACTGAAAACACATTTTTGTAAACCAAAAAAACTGCTTGATTTTTTCACAGTCTAAATTTTCCTTAATTTTGAACAAAACAACAGCAGAATTTACTTTTGGCACCGGAAAAAAAGAAAAAGGAGAAACTCGAAACAACTTTTGGACATCAGCAACATATTGAGATGCCAACGATAATTTCGAATAAAAACTAGTACTAGTTTGCGCAACTATTCGATTGGCAACTTCATCTTGAACCATAAGGAGAATTTTACCAAATTTTTCAAAATTATCAAAAATTTTAAACAATATTTTTGAAGTGATATAATAAGGAAGGTTTGCAATAATTATCTGTTTTTCGCTAAAATCAAGGTTTGCAAGCAAAAAGTCTTCATTAATTATACGAATATTTTTGTTTTCAAATTTTCTCTCAAGAATTGGAATTAAATTTTTATCAACTTCATAACATGTGACAAATTTTGCTTTTTTTAGCAAAAATTCTGTTAAAAATCCGGTTCCACAACCAATTTCAATAACATTTTTATCAGAAAAATCAATATTTGTAACAATTTTTTTTGCTATTTTTTTGTCTTTAAGAAAATTTTGCCCTAAATGTTTCTTAGGAACCAATTTTTGCATTCTACACCTTGAAAATTTTAACTAGATTTTCATAAATTATTTCAGAAAGTTCTCGTTTTGTTAAATTTTTTAAATTTGCTATTGTTTGATAGGTTCATTGAATTTGTGTAGAAGCATTTGGCCAGATTTTTCGGTTGGGTTCTGGGGTTAAATAAGGCGCATCTGTTTCGCATAAAATTTTAGAAACCGGCGTTTCTTTGACTATTTTTCTTAGTTCAACGCTTTTTTTAAAGGTGATAACTCCTGAATAAGAGAAAAAACAGTTGTTTTTTTCAACCAATTTTTTAAACATTCCATAATCTGTAGAAAAATTATGGAATATGAAATTAATTTCAGAGAACCTAGTAACTATTTCCAAAATTAATAACATCGCCTTATTTTCGCCTGGTTTATCGCGAATATGCAACATAACTGGGATCTTGTTGTTTTTTGCTAACTCAATTTGTGCTAAAAGAGATTTTAACTGTATTTCCACAGAAGGGTTGTTTTCATAATAAAAATCCAACCCAACTTCGCCAATTCCAACTACTTTATCGTCGATGTGATGCTGTAACAAGAAAAAATCATCTGATTTTTTAACCAAAGTTGGGTGAATTCCGATAATTTTATAAGTTTTTCCGGAATATTTACTAATCTGTTCAATTTCTGCTAAATCATTTCAGGATGTTCCGACAACAAAAATAAGTTCAATATTATCTGCCAATCAATTTTTAACTTGCTTTTGGGGATTTTCGTAATATTTATGAAAAGGATGGCAATGAACATCAATAAATTTGTATTTTTTTAGTGAATCAATTTTAAAAATTGATAAATTTTTATCAAAAGTAGTGGCAAAATTTTCATAAAATTTAATAAGTTTTATGTTTTGATTAAGAATTTTAACATAAAAAGTTTCTAAATTATAATTTTCTTTTATAAAATCAAGGACAAATTCACCGACAATATTAATTCAGTTTTCTTCCAAAAATTCACTAAAAAAATACAAGTTTATACAGAAAGTTTGCTCTTTTTGTGAAATGACAAAAAATGCAAAAATAAAATCATTACCTTTATGTTCGTCAACAATTAAAAATTCATAATTTTTTTCAAAATTTTGATAATAATCAAAATTGCTGATAATAATTTTGCCATTTTGTGTAACTAAATTTAATTTTAAATTAAATTTTTTTATACTAGCTTGCACTAAAGCTAAATATCTAGGAGAAAATTGCTGAATTTTTAAATACATAGTGAATTTTTGGAATTATTAATAACAATTTATTGTAGATTTGTTATACTTTTATTTTGTTATCATAATTATAATTATATTAATTATATATAAAAATGGAGAAAGTGGAAGGATGAATATTGAATCAAAAAAAAATAATATAATTCTTTTTGGAATGGAAAATTCGCTTGGTTTGGCTAAAAAAATTTCACAAAAAACTGGAATTCCACTTTCAGGCATCGAAAGAATCGTGTATGCTGACGGTGAGGTTTTACTCAAATCGAAAGAAACAATTAGAAACTCAACTGTTTTTGTAATCGCAAACACATCAAGACCTGTCAATGAAAATATTATGGAACTTTTAATTTTCATTGATTCACTAAAACGTGGTTATGCTCGGGAAATTGTAGTAATTCTTTCATATTATGGTTATGCAAGGCAAGATCGAAAATCATCAGGAAGGCAGCCAATTACCGCAAAATTAATTGCCAATTTACTTGAAAAAGCCGGTGTAACCAAACTAATTTTAGTTGATATTCATAACCCAAGTATTCAGGGATTTTTTGATATTTCTGTTGACGAATTGCATGGTCAATATATTCTAGCAAACGAACTCGTAGGAAAAAACAAAGATTATATTATCGTAAGTCCCGACCATGGTGGCGCGGTACGCGCACGGATTTTGGCAGAAATTTTGGGAAAGCAAACAAATGTTGCCGTAATTGACAAAAGGCGAACCGGAACAAATCAGACTGAAGTTTTAGGGCTTATTGGCGATGTAAGCGGGAAAGATTGTGTAATAATTGACGATATTATCGATACAGGTGGAACAATAATTAATGCAGCTAATGTTGTTAAGAATAATGGCGCAAAATCCGTGATTCTTGCTGCAACCCATGGTGTTTTTAGTTATGGTTTTGAAAAATTCCAAGAAAATCCTAATATTGACAATGTAATAATTACTGACTCAATTGAAAATACAAAACTAGCAGAAAAATTTTCTAAACTTTCAATCACTTCACTTGCAGAATTTTTGTCCAAAAGTATTTTAGCTTGTATTTTTTCCACCTCAATTACAAGTATTTATGAAGAAACCAAGCAAAAATTAATTGAAAAGAACAGTAATTAAAGACTTTTTAAAATTTTAATAATGTATAAACAAAAAACTAAATTATTTGTTAGTGAGACTCAATTTGCAAAACTCGAAAAATATGCAGCTCTTATTGAATCAAACAATAAAAAATTTAATTTAACAGCATTTTCAGGTAATGTTCTTTGAAAAGAAGGGATTTTTGAGTCAATTTTAACAATGAATTTCATTATTAGTTTATCTAATAAAAAGAAAAATTCGAAATTGAAAATTTTAGATATTGGGGCTGGCGTAGGGTTTCCCTCAATTCCTTTTTTGATAGCAAACTCAAATATTGAACTAACCATTTCTGAGTCTATGCAAAAAAGATGCTGATTTTTAAAGGATATTTCTGAAAAATTGGACATTAGATTTAATTTAATTTGCAAACCAGTTCAAGAAATTAGTAATAAAAATTTTGATATAATAACAGCGCGGGCAGTTGCAAATTTGGAAAAACTTGATAAAATAACAAAAAAAATTCAGTCGCCTGAAACATTTTTAGCTTTTATTAAAGGGCCAAAAATTTTTGATGAAACTAAAAAATGTAGAAATTGTAATTATAAAATTTTTGAACTGGATAATGATTTGAACAAAACAATTTTTGTTGCTACTAAAAAAATAAATTTATAGGGTTTTTAATTAAACCTTTACGTTATATAAATTAAGACAAAAAACAAAAAATTTTGTTTTAATTAGCTTTTTTTTAGGAATTTTGGTAAAATTTATCAAAAATAAATGAAAATATGATTTCAAAAGGAAAAACATGAAGTTCAAAAGAAAAAAATTTTTGAGACTAACATCACTAACCCTAGCACCATTTTCTGTTTTTACCGCTCTTATTTCTGCTGGTTGTTTTGCGCAACAAAATTCCTTAATTTCAGAAGTTAATTATTTAGCACTTGGTGACTCCTTAACAGCCGGTTTTAATCAAGAAACATTCCATGATTTTCAAGGCAAATTAGATAAAGACGGCAATTTAAACGGGCAATCTTATCCAGCGTTTTTTGCCCATTTTTTACAAAAACTTAATAAAGATTCCCTAGTTTCTTATAATAATTTAGCTATCTCAGGAACAACAACCGAAAATTGACTGCATTTTTTAAACCCAAAAAAATACCCAAAAGGAAAATTATCTGAAAACCCTTTAGCTTCAGGATACACTGGAAATGAAAAAATTAACGAAATAAACTCTGTTTTTGGCAAATTTGATAAAAGTTCCTACCCTGAATTAATAGAAAAAATTACAAAAGCGAATCTTTTAACAATGTCAGTCGGAGCAAACGACCCTTTTGTTATAATCACTAAATTCATCCCATTTTTAGTTGCAGGTACAGAAAGTTATCCTGAAGATATTAAAAAATTGATTGAAAGCGATAAAAATAACCAAACACAAATTATTGGAAATTATATAAAATCCGAAGTTAATAAAAAAATTGAAGAATTTAAAACTAATCTTGACAATTTAGTTAAAGAATTAAAAGAAATTAATCCAAACCTAAAAATAAATTTTATTGGTTATAATCTCCCAAAGTCAATTTTAGTCCATGTTTTAAAACATCTTTTGTATAACGAGTTTAAAATTGAACTTGAATTTATAAAAGATAGCGCTGATAAAATAAATAATATTATTCGCGAAACATCAATGAAAAACGGCGTAAATTATGTTGATGTTTATGATAAAAACCTCTGAAATGATAGCGATAAAAAACTTGCAGCAACAGAATTTGATATTCACCCACAAATTCAAGGTTATAAAAAAATTGCTCATCAACTTCTTTTAAAGCTCACTTTAGATCCTAATGAAGGTGATGATTCTTCTGAAGTTGATTTTAAAAACACTAAAAATTTTGATGATATACTAGACGGAAAAGCAACTTATTCTAGAATCATTGATATAAATTCGTTTGCTAAATCAAATAAAGAATTCCTTGATAAATTAAATGATAATAAAAAAACTAGTGAATTTATTGAGAGTAAATCTACTTTTGAGACTAAGCAAGATGAGCTTGTTAAAAACAGCAAAAGTTCTATTAAAGACGTAATTAAAAACTTTTTAGGTTCTGAGCTTTTTAATAGTTTTGATATTAAAAAATATCTATTAGAAACCAGCGAACTACTTAAAACTTATGCAAGTTCAATTTTCGATGGCTTTCATCCTTCAGGATCATTTTTAAAAGATTTAGAAAATCTACAAGAAAAATTCAAACATTATCTAAAAAATCCAAACACACAACTTGTTGATTTTACTATTCAAACACTTGTAAATTACCTTGAAGAAATATCTGCACCAGGTTCTGAAGAAAAAATAAATATCAACTCAATTCTAACACAGCTCAAAAATAAACTTTTCTCTCTTGTTGACATAAAAAAAGTCTTTGGCGGAAATGGTATTAATTATAGCGGAATACTAGGTGGTGGTAAAAAACCAACAGCAACTTCACCAACGCAAACAACAACAGAAAATGAAATAAATAAACCTAACAAGGCAACACAAGCAAATACTTCTCGCTAGTGAAAACTAATTAATTTTTTCTAGAATCACAAAAAAACCTAAACTAATTTAGTTTAGGTTTTTTTGTATAAAAACAACAATTTAGCATCAAAAACTAAAAAACGTTGTTTTTTATAGACTTTTTTTAAAATTTTATTATAATAGTAATGAAATTTAAATATTTTATTTTTAGATTATGAAGTTAATTAAAATTGAAATTGAAGGTTTTAAATCTTTTGCAGAACCTGTAAGCATTAAATTTGATGGTTCTATTGTCGGAATTATTGGTCCAAATGGATCAGGAAAATCAAACATAAACGATGCTATCAAGTGAGTTTTGGGTGAAAAATCAGTAAAACAGCTTCGCGGTCAAAATATGGATGATGTTATTTTTGCCGGCTCAAAAACGGTTGCGCCTGTTGATAAAGCGATGGTAAAACTGACATTTAGCGACGAAACTCGCGAGGATAGTGCGCAAATTTTTACCATTTCTCGAGTCATTAAAAAAGGCCAAGGAACTAACGAATATTTTTATAATGAACAACCTGTTCGCTACAAAGATATTCGTAATTTAGCAATTGAAGCAGGAATTTCAAAATCGTCGCTTGCAATAATTTCACAAGGAACTATTTCTGAAATTGCCGAATCAAGCCCAGAACAAAGAAAACAAGTAATCGAAGAAGTCGCCGGAACATCCAAATATAAAATTGACAAAACCGAAGCACTGACAAAACTAGATAAGACTTTGCTTGGAATTGAAAAAATTGAAATTCGTATAAAAGAGTTAGAAAAACAAGTAAAACAACTAGAAAAACAAGCAAATAATGCTAAAATTTTCCTTGAAAAATCACAACAATTAGAATCTGTTGAAGTCAGTTTGATTGTTAGTGACATCAAAAAATATCAGACCGATCTTAGTGAATTAAGCGAAGAATTGGTAGAACTTGGACTCTCTGATTCAAAATTTTTAAGAGAAATTGACACAAATGAAAAAATAGTAATCGAGAATACCAAAAAAAGAGCCAAAATAGAAACTGAAATCAGTGAAAAAACCACTAAAATTAACGAACTCAAAGAACAAATTAGCACTATAAATCTAGCTTATGCAAAGGCTAATCAGCTTCAGGAAATGATTTTATCTAACCAAATAAGTGTTAATTTTGAGCAAAAAATAGCGGCTTTAAGAGGAAAATACAGTCAAATTTTAACTCAAAAAGATAATTTTGAAGCTCTGATAGACGAAAATAAGCTAAAAAAACAAGATTCCGAACAAAAACTGAACTCACTCAGAGCCCAAAAATCTGAAATTGAAAAGAGTTTGTATAATCTAAATTCTGAAAAAATAATAGCACAAACTCGCATTTATGAACTAAAAAATACCTTAGAATCAATGGCATTTTTACCAAAAGGTACAAAAACCATTGTTGAAAATAGTTTTTTATTTCCAGGATATTGCGGTCTTGTTTCTGATTTAATTAAAATCTCTGAAAAATATACAAACGCAATTGAAACTGCACTTGGTTCAGCTTTAAAACAAATTGTTGTTGAAAACCCAGAAACTGCAGTTGCCGCGGTTAATTTTTTGAAAAAAAATTATGCTGGAAGCGCAACTTTTATCCCATTATCAACCTTAAAACCCCGTTTTGTTTCTGATTTGTATTTAAATTATCTTGATTCTCAAAAAGGTTTTATCGATTTGGCAAGTAATTTAATTAATTTTGATAAAAAATATCAAATTTTAGTAGATTTTTTACTAGGCGGAATTATCGTGGTTGACCAAATTGAATCAGCAAATAAAATCGCAAAATCAGTAAATCATAAATACATTATCGTAACTTTAGAAGGTGATATTATCAGAAATAACGGAATAATTTCTGGTGGTTTTAAACAAAAAAATGATTCAACTTTCTCAATTCAGTTCAAAATTGACGAACTTAAAAATAAATTGAATTTTTGTGAAAAAAAAATTCAAGATTTCAAACTAAAAGCAAATGAATTAGATCAAATTATCACAAAAGAATCTGTTTTTTTACAACAAATTGAGATAAACCTTAATGATTTAGAACAAAAATTGACTAATGCAAAAAATGAACTAATCTCAATTAAGGCCGAAAACGAATGGCTTGAAGAAACTTTTCCTCAAAATAACAACGTCGATCTTAAAATAAATGAGACTTTAAAGGAAAAAAATAGACTAGAAAATTTAATTTTAACTTTTGAAAACGAAAGAAAAATTCTTATTAATCAAAAACAGCAATTTGATGAACAAATTAACGAACTTACTATTTTAGTGCAAAAACTAAACCAAAAACAGCGAAAAATCAATACTGATTTAAACCAAAAACAAAATCAAAAAGATAAATTTGAGTTTTTAGTTACAAACCTTAAAAATAATCTTTCCCAAAAATATAACCTAACTTTTGAAGCAGCAAGTCAAAAATATGAACTAGAAATTGAAATTGACCAAGCTCGCGAATTTGTAAACAGCCTAAATTCTGAAATTAAGGCACTTGGAAATATCAACTTAGATGCAATATCTGATTTTGAAGAAAATTCAAATCGACTTGAAAAACTGAAAAAAAGTCAGCTCGAACTAGAAACTGCAAGATCAAAAATTTTGGAAGTTATTTCTGATTTAGATAAAATTATTATCGCAAAAACACAAGAAATTGTTGACTTAGTTAACTCCGAATTTAATTTGGTTTTCCAAAATATGTTCGGTGGTGGAAGTGCGAAAATTTACTTTAGTGACAAAAATGATATTCTAAACTCTGGAATTGAAATAAGCGCACAACCTCCTGGAAAGACTATAAAAAATATACGGCTTTTTTCTGGTGGGGAAAAAGCAATTATTGCAATTTCGCTTTTATTTTCAATTATTAAAGCAAGACCAATTCCACTTTGTATTTTAGATGAAGTTGAAGCTGCCCTTGATGAAACAAATGTTATAAGATATGTTGAATTTTTAAAGCAACTAAAACAAAACACACAATTCTTAATTATAACTCACCGTCATGGAACGATGTCACGAGTTGACCAACTTTTAGGAATAACTATGCAAAAACGTGGTGTTAGCTCGATTTTTTCTGTTGAATTATCAAAAGCACGCGAACTTTTAAAAGATGAAATGCAATAATGACTAAAAATCCAGAAATTTTTAGGAAGAAGAAAAGTAAATGTGCAAAAAAATTATTTTTTAGATATAAAAATAGGAGGCTATTAAAATTTGTGACCGTCCTTGATGTTATTATTGTATCACTAAAAAAAATCAAATTCCAAAATTTTTTTAATTTTTTTTAGTGATACAAAATTAAAGGACAATTTTCAAGTTTTCCTTTAATAGGCTTTAATAGGCTTTAATAGGCCGGCCGGCCCAGGTTTTTTCTAACGAAAAGGCACTCCTCTATTGCTTCTCCTTATAATACAAGTATTATAGGAGGAAATTATTTTTTTGAAAGAAATTTAAAAAATCCATTTTTTATTTTTTTACTTTTTAAGTACTTTTTGATTTTATATTACTACGTAATATAGAAAATTCCAAAAAAATAGAATAACCAAATTATATCCAAAAACTTAAACTAACACAAGATTAGTTCTGTTTTTTTGGTGATGTAAACTTAAATTATTAAAATATCTATCAAAAGAAAAAGTTGAATATTTAATTTTGGTATTAAATTTTACTAGACTAGCAACAAAACTTTCGGTATAACTGCTTGCACTTTTGAATGAAAATAATTGATTAATTGCCTCCAAGTTAGAAATTACATAGCGCAAAAATTGTCCTACTTCTTCAATTTTTTGAGATATTTTACTAAAAAGTCAAGGATTCTTTTCTAATGCAATCTCAAGATATTTTATTATTTGGCGGAGTTCTAAAACAACTTTGTCACCTTGGTTTTGTTCAAAATACTTTAATAACTTTTTCTAAAAACTTTGCATCTTCCGCTTTAATTTTTTCTATTAAATTATTAATTAAAGTCGTTTTTTCTTCAGATGTGTAAAACATAATTTTTTATTTTATATTAGAAATTTTTTTAAAAAAAAAGAAAAATTTTAGGAAAATTTTACTTTTTTTCCGCTACAATTTAAATTTATTAAGAATAAATTTTTACCCAAAAGAGTAATTATGGCAATTAAAGATCGAATAAAAAATAGTAAATGAGCAAAATTCATTCCTTTTAAATTAAAACGGACACTAGTGTTTGATAGTCTTGGTCAAAAAATCGATTCAAGACCAGTAATTATTTTTCACGATAGCGAAGAAAATTATTACTATTATATTAAAGCTCGTGATGCTCGTTTAGATGACGGTTAGATTAAAAAACCCTTTTGACGGTGAGATTTTTATTCCAAAATCAAATAAACCTAACACTTTATTTACAAAAGATTCTTATTTAGATTGTTCACAAATTTTTTATATCCACGGCAACCAACTTGATGAATTAATTAAAAATCACCCAAAAGCAGAACCAATTGAAAATATCAGTTCAAATAATACTGAAGAAAAAACCGAAGAAATTGAAGAAATCCAAGAACCGCTTGAAGCCAAAAGTCAAAACTAATTTTATTTTTCTAATTTAAAAAAAACTTCAAAAAAGGAGAACAAATAATGAAATCTAATATTTCAGAAGCCACAATTGCAAGAATCTTCAATTCTGAACTTAATAATATGGGTCTTAATTTTTCACTAGAAAATGAATTGTTAAATGAAAGTATTGATTCTGCGCTTGAGGAATATTTATCCAAAAATGGAAAAAATGGCGGAAATCGCCCTGATTGCAAAATGCTTTTAAAGGACGAACTAGGTAATAGTTATCCTATTTTGATCGAATATAAAGTTGGTTTTAATAAAATGGTAAAACTAGATTCAAATGGATATCCTGATCTTACGCAATTAAATAACGTTAAAAATTATGCAGTAAATGGCGCGATTCATTATGCTAGAGGAGTAAGGTTATTGACTAATTATACCGATATTATTGTAATCGGTGCCGTTGGCGAGAAAAATACCAATGGTGAACCTCGCATCCAAGTTCAGGCTTGGTGAGTCTCAAATGATAATTATGGGAAAGGACAATTAATAGACGAATATAGTGATCTTAGTTTTTTAGACAAAAAACACTTTAATAAATTTATTGAAGAAGCAAAAAAATCGTTTTTAAGTGAGGAGAAAAAAGATAAATTAAGGCAAAGATCAGAAGCCGAAATGATAGTTGCGCTTAAAAAACTTAATAATGATATTTATAAAAATGAGTTAAATATCGAACCTGATACAAAACTATATTTAATTGTAGCTAGTATAATTGCAAGTTTAGGAATTCCTTATAAAGTTACCCCGCTTAATAAATCCGAACTTAAATCATCAAATGAAAAAGGTAGTCAAGATGGGGAAATAATACTGAATAAAATTGCTAATTTCCTAAAAGAAAAACAAATACCAACCGAAAAACGGGATACTTTAATTTATAGTTTATCGCCAAGTCTGAAAGATGAAAGACTAAATACCCCAAAAAACGGCGAGTCAAGAATCAAAAGAATTTTTGGAAAAGTTGTTGATGATATTGGGTATTTTTTCAAAAACGGTTTAGAAATCGACTTTGCCGGAAAACTTTTTAATGAAATGTATTCTTGACTTGGTTACAGCGAGGATAAAGATAATGATGTTGTTCTAACTCCCCCTTATGTTGCGAAATTACTTGTAAAACTTGCTCGGGTTAATCAAAATTCTTATGTTTGAGATTTTGCAACCGGCTCAGCTGGTCTTTTAGTAGCGGCGATGAACGAAATGATTGCCGATGCAGAAGCAAAATCAAAATCACCAAAGGAATTAGAAGCAAAAAAAATCAAAATTAAAACAGAACAATTATTGGGGATCGAAATTTTACCAAAAATTCACATGCTTGCAATATTAAATATGATACTTATGGGTGATGGCTCCTCCAATTTGTTACATAAAGATTCGTTAAAAGACTTTGATAATAAGGAAAAATTTCCGGCAAATGCTTTTGTTTTAAACCCCCCTTATTCTGCACCTGGAAATGGGATGAATTTTGTTAAAAAAGCTTTTTCAATGATGGAAAACGGTTATGGCGCAATTATAATTCAATCTTCTGCAGGTTCAGGTAAGGCAAAAGATTTTAACACTGAAATTTTAAAAAATAATACACTGCTAGCTAGTATTAAAATGCCAATTGATTTATTTTTAGGTAAATCAAGTGTGCAGACACATATTTATGTATTTCAAGTAGGACAAAGTCATAATAAAGAGAGGTTAGTTAAATTTATTGATTTTAGCAATGACGGATATAAAAGAACAAACAGAAAAAAGGCAGCGATTAATTTAGTTGATAATGGTGATGCAATTGCTAGATATCAAGAAGTCGTTGATTTAGTTCATATCGGGAAGGATAAACCCAATTTATTAGATACAAACTGTTATTTTAAAGATGTGATTGATCCAAAATCTGGAACTGATTGAAACAAAACAAAGCAGGTCGATTTAAAACCAAGCATAACCGATTTTAAAAAATCAATTGGCGAATATCTTGCTTGAGAAGTAACAGAAATTATCAGAAATACTAAAATAGGAAGTGAAAAAGAAGAGATAACAAAAAAGTAGATGCCCCACTAATTGAAAAACTAAAAACAATTCAGTGGGGTGAATTCAAGATTGATAGTCTGTTTAAAAAGATAAAAACTAAAAACGTTGTTAAAAATAAAATTGGCGACCTACCAGCAACAACGGCAGTATTGACAAACAATCAAATCGGAAGATATATTGACAAAGAGGGAGCAACTATTTTAGAAAATGTTTTTTCAGCAACTGCAAATGGGACAGGAAAAGCATTTTTCCAATCAAAGGCATTTACGATTTTACAAGATTCTTATGCATTTAAATTTAAGGATGAATCAATAACTAAAAAAAGTGTTTACTTATTTTTTCTTGCTAGTTTAAATAAAGTTTTTCAAAAATACTCCTGGGATAATAAATCAATTTGAGAAAGAATTAGGCAAGAAAAAATTTATCTACCAATTAAAAATAAGCAAATTGATTTTGATTTTATCGAAAAATTTGTTGTTCTAATTGAGAAAATAATTGTCAAGGAACTTAAAGCCGCGCATATGGCAGAACTTAAAGCCTATTTATTGGCAACTGGGTTTGAAGAAAATGAAGCAACACACACACAGAGAGAGAGAGAGAGAGAGAGAGAGAGAGAGAGAGAGAGAGAGAGAGAGAGAGAGAGAGAGAGAGAGAGCCGCTTTTCAAGCGGAAATAGAAGATTTATATCTCAATACAATCTGGAAAGAATTTAGAATTAAAGATATTTTTGATGTTTCAAGTTCAAATAAAGTCATTCATGCTAATAAGGTTAAAATCCATGATACACAGATTCCAAACACTTATCCTTATGTTGTAAGACAAAGTAAAAATAACGGAATTAAAGGATATATTCACGAAAATTTACAATTCTTAAATCCTGCAAACACGATTAGTTTTGCACAAGATACTTTTCTTAGTTTTGTTCAAAAACAAAAATATTTCACTGGTAACAATGTTAAAGTTTTAAAATACAAAGGAAAAAATATAATTAAACAAAAATCATTAATGTTTATCGCAATTGCGATTCAAAAAGTCATTGCAAAATTAAGTTGGGGAATAAATTCTTCAAAAGAAAGTATTTTAAAAACTAAATTCCTTCTGCCAATTGATGATCAAAAGCAAATTAATTTTGATTTTATCGAAAAATTTGTTGTTCTAATTGAGAAAATAATTGTCAAGGAACTTAAAGCCGCGCATATGGCAGAACTTAAAGCCTATTTATTGGCAACTGGGTTTGAAGAAAATGAAGCAACACACACAGAGAGAGAGACGCTTTTCAAGCGGAAATAGAGAATTTATACCTCAACACAATCTGGAAAGAATTTAGAATTAAAGACATTTTTGAACAAATAAAAACAAATAATGTTATCACAAATGGGCCTGGTGATTTACCGGCAACAACTGCAATTTCGACAAATAATCAACTAGGAAAATATATTAGTCCTAAAGGCGCAACTATTTTGCAAAATGTATTTTCAGCAACTGCAAATGGAAATGGTAAGGTATTTTTCCAACCAAAACCCTTTACAATATTACAAGATTCTTATGCTTTTAAATTCAAATATAAAATAAATAATAAAAAGCAATTTTACCTGTTTTTTCTTGGAAGTTTAAATAAGGTTTTTCAGAAATATTCCTGAGATAATAAATCCACCTGAAACAGAATTAGCGGGGAATTGATTGCTCTTCCAGTCGACAATCAAAACCAAATTAATTTTGACTTTATAGAGAAATTTACATTTCTCATTATGAAAATAATTCTTAATGAGATAATTAATTATTATAATAAAAAGGTTGAAATATTTTAATTTGCAGCGCAAATTTAAAATAAATCACTTTTATTTTAATACTTCTAATTATTCATTAAATAATGATTGGTATAACAATAAAAGACTTCAAAGTTGCTTATCATATAAAAGCCCAAGTTTTTATATGAGGTAAATTATTTGTCCAAATTTTTTAAAATGAACATGCTAGAAAAAATTCAGACAACTAGTTTTTTAGGGAATATTAAATATTTTGTGTTTTAAGGTAAATCTGTTTTGATAAAATTTATCATAAAGGACTAAAATACTTAATATTCCCTTATTTATTATTTAATTTATAATCTCGGTTAAAGACATTGACGGAATAAGTTTTCTTTTTTTTTCAAATTCTTTATTGCTAATATCGTTAATATCGTTATTTGTTTTTTTATTAAAATCAATTTTATCTCGAATTTGCTCTAAATTAGAAGATCCGGCAAAATAAAGGTCTCCGTTGTCAACATCAACTCAACAAACAGCTAAGGTTAAATTTTTTTGATTTATTTGATTTTCTTTGAAATATTGATTATAACCGCTTATTAATAATTGGGTTTTTTCAGGATCAAAATCTTTATAATTTTTGATCTCAAAATAAAAATAATTTCCATCTTTGCTAACCAAAAAATCAGGATGTGATTTTGCAATTTCATTTCCCTTAATGTATTGAAAACCTAATTTAGTATTGACTGGGTTTTTAGCTCAAAAACGAATATTTTGCTTTGCTTTACTAATTTTTATTAATTTTTTTGCAAAAAACTGTTCTGCTTTTGAATCTAATGGAAGATTATCTTCTGATGTTTTATCATCAATTTTTTCATAACTAAAAGAAGAATCATTAGTTTTCACCGATTTATCATTTTCAGGACTATTAAATTCAATTTCATTAGGCAAACATTCTTCAAAAATAAGTTTATACTGAGCGTTTTCAACTTGGTCTTTAATTGTTTTTTTATAAATTTTAGCAAGTTCTCGCCCGTATCTTAACAAAATAATTAAATCTAAAATTTGTTTATTTGTTTTTTTATCTAATAAAAAATCTTGTTTCATTTGGGCAAAAAAGTCTTCAATTTTAGAAGTAAAATACTTTTTTAAATTGTTTTTAAGTCTAATAATTGCTAATTCTAATTCAATAATGTTGGAAATTTTTGATTTAATTAATCTTGCTGAACCATATTCTTCAGTATCAATAGAAATAAATTTATTGGCATTATAGTCGTCTTCATATTCTTCCAAACATTTTTTAAAAGTTTTTTTAATTTCTTCGCGTTTGGTGTCTTTGTTAAATTTATATTCAAAATTGTTTTCATATTGTTTATAATTAATTATTTTACTTCTAGTTTCAACAGGCATTCCAGGAAGTTCGATTTGGCCTGATATAAGTATGTCATTTTTATATTCTTTCTTCAAAAAAAGTTTAAGCACATTTTTTTCCTCAGGGTCAACATTACTATAAATAAAATATTCATGAGCAATGGAATTATGTCTTAAATTATACGTAGGGCAAGGATTTCTTTTTATTCTACCAATTGTTTGAATACTTAAATTAGAAGATGAAATATTTCTAAGTTGGACTAACATGCATGCTCTTGGAATATTTCATCCTGTTGCAGGGCCAATTTTAAAAATTATTACATCAACTGAAGACATATTTCTAGAAATATCACGTAATGTGAAATTAGATTTTTGGCGCAAATTACTTTCTTTTTTATTTTGGTCAAAATATTTGACCCAACTAAGATCATGCTTTTCGAGTATTTTAATTATTTTTTTAATATTTTCATCGAATTTTTGCGCTTTTTGGGCATCTTTTTCACTACTATTATCAATTTGAATTAGCATTGCAGGGTTAATACCGACTAAACCAGGCTCTTTAATATTATCATTATATTGTTTTTTAATTTCGTTAAATTTTTTACAAGCTATTTCCAAAATTTCTTCATCATCATAATTATTACCTGTTTCTAAGTCAAAATTATAATGTTTTTGAGTTTTTAAAAGTTGAATATCATCTTGACTTAAATCTTTTTCAGATAGATGAACTAATGGCAAATCAGTTTTTGGAGTTGCTGTCATTTTTAATATAAATGATGCATTTAGTTGCATTTTTTCTTCAAAAGTTTTGTCTTTTAAATTAATTTTAATATCAGAACCAATATGAGCTTCATCTCTTATATAAATAAGAATTTGCCCTTTTCGTTTAATTTCAGACAAAAATGCTTCAATTGATCCTTGTTCACGTAAAATAGAATTTGATTTAAAAGATGCGCCACCCATAATAAAAACTGAATCAGGTTTGGCAAAAAATTCATAGTTTTTATCAACTTTTGCCGTTCTTTTCAAATTTGAAGGACTTTCAATTCTCTCTATATTCAAATTTGTATTTTTTATAAAAATTTTATATTCATTAAAACTTTCTTCCATTTGCTTGGGTAATTCAGCACTTGATAATGTTACAATTACAAAAACTAATTCTTTACCAACTTTGGCTTTATTTCATTCAATTAATTTATCAATATAGTTTAGAATCATGAAAGTTTTACCCGATCCTGTCGGCGCTTTAAAATAAATTGCATTTTTTAGTTTTGCTGGATTTGTTTGGTTTTTATCATTTTCTAATTTTGGCTCAATTTCTTCACTACTAGTCAGATATAAAGTTGTTTTTTCAACTAATTGTTCAACCGCTTTACGTTGAGATTGCGTTAATTCCATAATTTTATAAATCCTTTTCTTGTGGTTTTAGTGCTAAAAGATGATTTAAAATTTCAATATACCTGGTATTTTTAGTATCTATATGATTTAAGTCAACTTTAATATCAAAATCTTTAAAAAGTTTTAAAAGTAAATTAACCAAATCATTAAGCCCGTTTTCTGAGTTAAAAATTTGAGTATTATAATAAGAAATGTCAAAGACTTTCAGGTTTTGCAAATAAGGTTTGTTGCCCTTGGCTCAGTCAAATTCTTGATTTTGTGATCCTTTTCCATTTGAAATTCTAAAAAGCCGTTCATAGGTTATGTTAGTTGCGATATTATTTTGATTGTTTGTAACTAAAGTAAAAATTCTGTTTCCACCATCTTGACGGTTTAAATTCCAAACTGCATGACCGGTCGTTCCACTTCCAGCGAAAAAATCAAGAATTTTTGCGTTTTTATTGGGATGGAGATTAATTACAAACTGAATTAATTCAGTAGGTTTTGGGTGGTCAAACACCTTTGTATTAAAAATATCTTTTTGTTCATCTGTGCCATTAGAACCGTGTGTTGATGAAATTAAATTAGAAAATTTTGCCTCACGTTCTAATTTTTGATTATTATTATCGACAAATTGATACTGTTTTGAATAAACTTTTCCATTTTTAAAAACAATAAATTTATTATCTATTCCTCAACTTAATTTGTCCCGACTTCATCTTCATGTTCAATCAGTAAATGCACGTTTACCTTGGTGCCTTAATTTTCATTTTTCGTAACTCCCGCCTGCATAGTAAATTGTGCCGTTATGATTAATTGGGTAATCCATATTTTCAGATCATTTTAGACTAGCGCAGTCAAGCTGTTTTAATTTATATTTACCTCTTTGTTCAATAAATTCATCCGAATATTTGTACGCACCATCATCAACGTTCTGAACATAAATATTTGTGTTAAGTTTTTGAATATTTGCAGAATAGACTAATATATATTCAGTTAAAATTTTTAAGAACCTAGAATTGGCGCCTGATCCTTCATTTTTCTTTTGCCAAACCAAATTAGCAACAAAATTTTCTTCGCCAAAAATTTCATCCATTAAAACTTTTAGATAAGCTTGCTGATTATCATCGATTGAGACAAAAATTATTCCATCTTCTTTTAAAAGTTTTTTGGCTAAATTTAGTCTTTCATTTAATAAATTTAGTCAGCCATTTCGTGAATATTTATCTCGGTAAATAAATTTTGAAGGTAAAATATTTTCTTTATCATTTGCAATCTGATTACCTTCATTAAAACTAGCCTGAGTATTATAAGGTGGATCAATATAAATTACATCATACCCGGCTGCGGTCTCTCTCTCTCTCTCTCTCTCTCTCGAGAACTAAAAGATTTTTAAGAGCATCATAATTTTCGCCAATTATTAAGGTATTTTCTTCAGATTGGCTTTTGTCTAAAACAAAAGATAAATTTTCATTTTTTTGTAAAATTGCAACTAAATCTGAATTGGATTCGGGGGCAGAATCAAAACGAAAACCAGTTTTAATACGTTGAGAAATAAACTGAAAAACGTATTCAAGTTTACTTGGTTCAAATTTTTCTAAAATTTGAATTGCTAAATTTTTTTGGTCTGAATTTAGCTCTTTTGAGGAAATTTCCTCGATTTGTTGTTTGTATTTTTCTAAGAGATTATTTTGATTCATATTTTAGGCCTTTTAATTTTATTTTTTAATATTTTACCATTTTCCAGCTATTAAGGGAATCTAAACAGAATAAAACTAAAAAAATAAAATACCAAATATTTTAAAAAAAATATTTGTTAATAAATTATATATTTTTAAAAAATGATCGTTAAAAATGATCGAATTTTAGTAATTTTGTAACAGGTTTTTTATAATTAAACCATGAAATCAATAAGTAAATAAACGAAATTATAAAAAACATTGCTATTCATATTATGAAAATTAAAATTACTATCTGTGAAATCGAAGGATATATGGCATCTTCACCGAGTATTCAGATGTAAATTTTTGGAATTAACGGGAGAGACACTGATAAGTTAATGACTAAAATTAGAAATGAAATTATAATTATATTTAATCAATGATAAAGAAAAATCTGCCATGTCTTAGCCCGAAGCGCCTTAAGAATTCCTATTAATTTTACTTTTGAATCAGTTAGATTTTTTGTATAAAAAATTGTTTGTATTAATAAAACTGCTATAAAAACAATTAAAATTGCTCCAACAATTAAATTTATAAAATTTTGTAAATCATAAGTGAATTTTGATATACCTTTTAATGAGGAGTCAATTTGATAGTCTTTATTATTCTTAATAAAATTATCAATATTATTTTCCAAATTATTATTTTCAAAATACAACCTTAAAATAATTGGTTCTATTTTTTTAATTTGACTGGCTTGTGAATTGTCTGGTTTCCTGTTTTTACTTTTCTGTAATTCGATATTTTCACCGAATTTATGATGTAAAAAAGTTAGGTTTAATTTTTTTGCATTAACTAAATTATTTATTGCAACAACTTTTAAAGTTTTTTTATCTTTGGGGCCAGTTAAAACAGCAATTTCTTGTTCTTTTGGTTCTTTGATATCTAATTGTGTAGCTAATTCTTTTGAAATTATAACTTCATTTATGTTTTCAATGTTTCTTCCAATTAAATTTTTTTGATCAAAATTGAACCTATTTTTAAAAAATTCACTTTCATCAATATAATCAATAGGTGCTCCTAACCTTCTTTTGTCATTATATTCAAAACTTAATAATGGCAAAGTAAAGAAAGGAGTAATTTTTTTTATGGTTTTATTTTTTTCTCTGAGATTATTAATTTCATTATCTGTGAAGGTTGTCAAATTTCTTTCTGATTTTTTGCTAACTAAAACAGAATCAAGTTGATATTCATTAATTTTAAGAGAATTAGAAGCAGAAATATTTAAATTTAAAACAGCAAATAATAATGTCCCAAAAATACTTGTTAGAAAAAGTATTACAAATAAAATGGTTGAAACTCATTTTGATTTATAGTCTGCCAGAGTAAGTAATAAACCTGTTTTTAATTCTTGCTTAATTTTTGCAATTTTTGAATAGGAAGAACTCTTAAAAGAAACTAATTGACTACTTTTTTCATTGTTGATTGCTAAATTTTGTTCAGTTTTGTCAATATTTTCTTCGGAAATTTTTCCTTTTTCAATACGAATGATCTTGTCGGCATATTTTTTTGCAAATTCTAAATTGTGACTGACTACTAATACTGTTTTATTTTTTGCAATATTTTTTAGATTTTCAAATACAGAAATACCGTTTTCAAAATCCAAATTTCCAGTTGGTTCATCGAGTAAAATAAAATCACTATCTCTTGAAAGCGAACGGAGAATTGCTATTCTTTGTTTTTCGCCACCTGATAAATTATTTACATTTTGCTTTAATTGCCGAGTTTCAATTGACACGTATTTAGCCTGTTGTTCCAATTCTTTTGGGTCTAAAAGTCTATTTATTACATTATTTGCAATTAAAATATTATTTTCTGATGAAATATTAGTAATTAAATTAAAGTCCTGAAAAACAACATCGACTAATGGTTTTTTAATTTCAGAACCATTTTCATCGAAAAAAGTAATTTTTCCACTGTCTTTTTTCGTAAATCCAGCAATTAAATTAATAAGAGTTGTTTTCCCAATTCCTGATTTACCAATTATAAATGTTATTTTTTTTGAAGGTATATCAAGATTTAGATTATCAAAGATGGTTTTCTTATCGATCTTTTTCGTTAAATTCTCAATTTTTATCATTTTACTCCGAGTTTGTTGTATTCTTCTTACTTAAGATTATAAAATTAAGACTTTTGATAAAAAAATATAGTTTTAGTAATTTTTAAAAATTATTTTAATAATGTCACAATATCTTTTTTATAAGTTATATAAGAAATTAATGAATATATGATTGATAAAATAAAGAAACTAGCAAACCAGATAATTATAAAAATAACACTAATTTGCAGATAATCAGGAAAAACTGAATTTTGATTTGAAATTGCACCATAAATTAAAGGTACAAAAGAAATTGAAAGTATAATACCAAAAACGAAAACAAAAGCAGAAAGTATTACCAAATTTAATCAATGATACAAGAAAATTTGTGATGTTTTGCCACCAAGAGACTTTAGAATACCAATTGATTTTTTCTTGAATTTAGAAAGATTTGTTGCATATAATGACACAAAAATTAACAAACTTATTCCAAAAATTATTATTGACACAAAAATAATTAATAACAAAACATATTGAGAGTTAATTGCTCGATTTAGAATTTGATCCGGACCGCCATTTGTCGAGTAATAACGACTAACGCCCGGTTTGCTATATTTATTTAAAAATTCATTAATATTATTATATAAATTATCATGATCAAAATAAACCACAGCAGCTATTGGAAGTAATTCGTTGGAATATTTTTCAATATTATTGTTAAAAATAGCAATATTTTCGTCATCTTTTTCAGGATCAAAAACTCCAACAACTTTAAAAATTAAAGTATTTTTATTGTTAGAAATTTTTAAAAGTTTTCCTGTTTTGTCAGTTATATTCGAGCTAACTGCTATTTCATTAAAATTTTTAGGCAATGTACCTTTTTTCAAGTTTATTGAATTGGCTTGATTTGAATTCTCATAGAAAGACTTATGTATTTTATTGGGTTTTGCAAGTGTCTCGTCAGTTTCTACGGTTAATGGTCTACTAGAAACATACCCTAAAAAGTCTAATGAAAAATAATCATCAGGTAAAAACTCAAATTCATCAAACTTACTTTCTTTTTCGTTTGGATTTGATTTTTGATATACTGACTTTAGTTTATCTATGTGAACAAGCGAAAAATTGTTGCCATTATCAAGAGACTTATCCAAAATTCCCACAATTGTTGCTGATTCAGAAAAGGGATCTAAATCTTCAAAGTTTTTCCCTAAAGTTAATCGATTAAGGTGAACAATTTTAATTGTTTTTCCAATTGGATTATCAATTTCTAATTCTTCAATTAATTTTTGTGAGAGAATAACTTCATTTGGATTGGTAATAAACCTGTTATTAAAATTTTTATCTTTACTAAATGAACTAAATCTGTTTTTAAAAAAATCGGATTCATCAATTGATCTAATAGAACGATTCTCAAGAGAAACGTTATCATTATAAATGAATGTATAATCTTGAAGTCTACTATATAATAAACTAGTGTGTTTTATTTTGGGATTATCCTTTTTAAGTTGGTCGATTTCTTCAGGGACTAAAGAAATAATATCCTTTTCTCCAATTCTAATGGCGTCAAAATTTGATTGGGCAAGCGTGTCAGTGACTATATTTTTTGCTGAAAAATGTAAGTTCATGAAAACAACTATGCTAAAAATTAAGGCAAAAAATGTTACTAAAACTAAAATAAAACTCGTGATTTTTGATTTAAAATCGGCGAGCACAAGCAATAAAGCTACTTTAAATTTTTGTAAGAAACCAGGTTTTTTATAGACCTGGTTTGATATTAGGTTTAAGTGTTTATTTTTTGATTCAACATTAATTTGTTTATTGTTTTCTATAACATTAACGGATAAATTTTCTAAATTAATAATTTGATCAGCATATTGGTTTGCTAATTCTAAATCATGACTAACAATTAAAATTGTTTTACTTTCAGAAGCTTTAACTAATAAATCGAGTAAAGCAATGGAATTTTCATGGTCCAAATTACCAGTTGGTTCGTCAAGCAAAATAAAATCACTTTTTCTTGATAAACTTCTTAAAAATGCAGCTCGCTGTTTTTCGCCGCCCGATAAGTTTTTCGCTATCTGATCTAATTTGTTGGTTTCAATACCAATAGAATTAGCGGCTTGTTGTATTTCTAAATCATCTGATTCACGATTCAAAATGTGATTTGCTATTAAAATATTATTTTTTATACTTAATGAGTCAATTAAATTAAAGTCTTGAAAAACAACATCAACTAATGGTTTTTCCAATTCAGAACCATTTTTGTCAAAAAAAGAAATTTTTCCACTGTCTTTTTTTGTAAATCCGGCAATCAAATTAATTAGTGTGGATTTACCAATTCCAGATCTTCCAATTACAAATGTAATTTTATTTAAAGGAATTTCCAGATTTAAATTATCAAAAATAAATTTATTACCAATTTTTTTAGTTAATTTTTCTATTTTTATCATTATTAAAATTTGCTTTTGTCCATATAATATGGGTATATGGTGGGTCTATAATTTGAATTTTTGTCGGGAATTAGCGGGTTATTTGTTGCGATTGAAGTATATTCATAGTCATCTATCACTAATCCGGTTGCATATTGACCAAAATCTGATATTTTGTAATTCCATCCAACCCCTTGATAATTCATTACTAGTCTATTAGCATTTCTTTTTTCAAAAGTTTCTATTAATTCATAGGAATTAAATTCAAATTTTGCTGATGCACCAATTTCAGCAGTTACTTCCCTTTTTTCAGTAGCATAAGCTACCTTACCATTTATTACAAAAGACGGGGTAGCTAGTCCAGAAATTCAAGCATGCGTCTTTAAATTAATTTGATCTGGATTATAATTATAATAATTGGAAAAATTTCTGTTTTTGGTGTACTGAATTTCCGTTCTTCCTATTCACGCAGCTTTATCTTGCCAAAATAATCCGCCCCAATATACAACTTGTTTAACACCTCTAATAAGAATTTCTAATTCTCCTTGATCGGTTATTAAGATTTTGTGATTATCTTCAAAATCAAGATCTTCTGGATTAAAGTAATCCGGGATTATAGATAGCCCCTTGTGATTTGATCAGCGAAGTTCTTGTAAAATACCTCATGCTTTTCTTGCTCTTCATGCTTTGTCTGGTTTATAATGATAATATGAAAATAATTGAGGTTGTGAGTTTTCGTTTGTTAAATTTATGTTGTTATGGACGCTACTATAGGAAAAAAATGTTGCAGGAATAAGGCCAATAAGTGTGAAGCCTAAAATTTTTTTTAACTTGGAAATAATCATAATTATACTTTTCTGAAAAATAATAATGATAATTGTCAATAATGTTTTTTTTAAATATTTTTACTATTATACCATTTTCGCAAAATATTTTTCCATTCCAAGTAAGCTGTTAAAATTTATTGAATAGTTATTTAGTTTTTTTATTTTCCTGATTTACTTTTTTATTTCATCAATGGTTTATAAAAACCTGTTTTAGCGAATTATTAAACCAAAATTCTTTCAAATTAGGAATTTTTCTATAAAAATTCCTAATTTTTTACTAAATTTTGAAAAATTTTGGTTTTTGAATAAAATTATTATTAACAAAGCGAACAAATAATTTTATAAGGGTAAAATTTGAAAATGGACAATAATAAAGATGAACACAACTATTTTATTAGTCAATATTTTGTTTTCCTTAAAAAACTAAACCGCCCAATTAAACCGTATTCGGAATTAATAATCAAGGATTATGCCAAAAATTATCAAATTATCTTAAGAAACAACCTAAATAAAAAAATCTGATTTTGACAGCGGCACCATCTTGATGAAATTCACACATCCGGAGCAATTTTAATGGCTAATAAAGAAGTTTATGACAAAGGTTTGGCTGTTTTAGTCAACTGAAAAGAGCATGCTTTTTTACATTATTTGATTGTTTGCGCACAAACAACATCGCCAAATTTTGGTTTTTTAATGATGGTAAATTTTGAAATCTGAGATAAAATTGCTCGCGATTTTTGCAATCGCTACAACATAAAATATATTGAAAATTGGAACAAAAGATTTTTAGGGCTGGAAAACACATTATAATACTTCTATTTATTATTAAAACTTTTTCAAATTAATTTATTTTGCTGAAAAAATTTTAATAATAATGTTTTTTTTGTTCTGTTTGCCAAAAAATATATGCGCAAAACTTGTTAAAAACTAAAAATTGTGCTATAATATTAGATTTAATAAATTGATAAAACTAAAATAAAAGGGGGTTAGCGATGCCAAGAGAAGGTCTTACTTTAAGATGTGCTGATTGCAAAATGGAAAATTATATAACCAAAAAGAACAAGAAAGCTAAACCCGAGAAAATTGAAGTAAAAAAACACTGTCATAAATGCAACAAACACACTTTGCACCGCGAAAAAAAATAAAATGAACCGCAAATACTTAGACAAGGCATTTTTTGAACATAACTTAGATGTTATAATTTCCTTTTCTTACCAAACTAGGTTTTGATTTACTAAAATTACAGCATCAGATGGGATTTTATTTATCGAGAAAGATAAAGCATTTTTATTTGTTGATGGCCGTTATATTGAAAAAGCGGAAAAAGATGCACAAAACTGCGAAGTTTTTCTCAGTATAAAAGCTAACCTTGATGATTTTTTTCAAAAAAAATCATACAAAAAGATTGGTGTTGAAACAGAATATTTAACTATTGAACAATTTGACAAAATTAAAAACTGGTTTCCTAATTGCGAATTTGTCAAATTGCAGGCCCAGCTTTTTCGAATTCTTAAAACTGAAAATGAGATCGCTAATATTGAAAAAGCTGTACGAATTTCAATCAATGCTTATAATAAAATTTTTCCAAAAATCACACCAGGAATGACAGAAAAAGATATTGATATCATATTAAATCACCAAATGAGGCTATTAGGGGCAGAAAAGGAATCTTTTGATTCGATAATTGCAACTGGTGCAAATTCGGCAATGCCGCATTGAAGAGCAAGTTCAGCTAAAATTCTTGATAATGACCTTTTAAAAATTGACTTTGGCGCACTTTTTGATGGTTATTGCGCTGATATTACGCGAACTTCGTATCTTGGTAAGATTAGCGCAAAGAAGCTGGAAATCCTTGAAATTGTTAAAAAAGCAGCAGAAATTGGAAGAAAAAAAGTTGCACCAGGAATTAAAACATCAGAAATAGATCGCGCTTGCCGTGATTTTATCACAGAAAAAGGTTATGGAAAATATTTTGTGCACTCAACCGGGCATGGTGTTGGTATTGATATTCACGAATTGCCAGTGGTTAGTTTAAATAGCCAAACAATTTTAGAACCTGGAATGGTAATCACTGTCGAGCCAGGAATTTATATTCCAGGATTAGGTGGAGCTAGAATTGAAGATGTTGTTTTAGTTACAGAATCTGGTTTTCGCACTCTTTCTCGTAACGAGAAAAGCTAATTTTTTAAAAAGGAGCGGAAAAATAAAAGAGAAAATTCTAAAAATTAATAAAAAAATTTATTCGCTCTTAAATATAATTACGATATTTTTTTATTACCTAGTTGTTAGTTTAATTCAAAAAATTCCAATTTCAGAGAAAAAACTGCAATTCCAAAACAAAAATTAGAAAATAAGACAAAATCTACCAGGAGTAAAAAAATAACAATAAAAACAAAAAAGATTTGAGCAAAAACACAAGCACAAAGGTTCAATTAGAAGATGAAAAATAAAAAATGGAACTGACCAAAAAAGTGCCTTTCCCAAAAATAGAAAATACAAATTAAACGTTTAAACCCCCATTAAATAATTTATAATTTATTATAAAAAATGAAATATTTAATATCAAATAATAAAATAATATAATTAAAATATTTTTTGTTAACCTTTTTAGTTTTTCTACTGTATTTTTCCCGTTTTTTTTTAGTTTTTAAAAAATTTCACTTTAATATTGTAAAATTATTTATTATGAAGTTGAAAAAAAAGAAAAAATGGACTTTTTTGCTTTTAAATGCTTCTAGTATTTTCATTTTATCTGCTGGATGTTCTAATGTTTCTAAGACACCAATTTTAGAAAATGAAAAACTAAGCAATACCGAAGAAAACTTGAAAAACCAGGAAAAAGCTGAAAGAATCAAAAATTCTGAACAAATTACTCAATCAAAAACCAAAAAAGAAACGCCAAAAAAAACTGAACTAGCTCCAGTTCCAAAACCCGCTAACAATTCTGAAACTAAAGAAAAAGAAAACAAACCAATTTTCGAAAATAAAGAAGAGCCTAAAATTGCGGATAAATTTATTATAAAACCTTTTAACCCCCAACAAGAACAAAAACAAACTGATATTGAATTAGCGCACTTAAAAGGTTATCTTTCAACTTTGCCAAACACACTTTATGTTACAAATTCCTTAAAATCTTCGCTACCTCAAACAATAATTTATAGCGGAAATGGCGATAAGAAAAATTTTTCTTATGTTAATTTTGTTTTGCCAATTCAGAACCTTGATGAAAAATATGAAGCAAAACTTGATTTTTCTCGCGCAACCGCAAAAGAAAATCGCGAGAAAAATCCAATTGAAAATGTATTTCTAGTTTTGAGCCTAAAAGAAAATTCAACAGTTAGCGCTTCCAAAAAAATTAATATTTTATACGAAGAAAAGCAAAACGAATTTAGTTTAAAGGCAAAAATCTTACCTGATGACTTTAAGCATATTTTTCCTTCGTTTTTAGCTTTTGCCTTATTAAATAAAGACAAAAGCGAAGGAATTTCATTACCAATTTTTAACAATTCAGATTTTATTTTAAACGGGAAAAATTTTGGCTTAGGGCTTAAAAATAGTTTTGTTGAATTTTCAAAAGCAGATTCTGATAATAACAAATACGGTTTTGACATAATAAGCACCCAACCTGATGATGAAAATGGCAAATTAAAAATTAATTTTCAACTTTGGAAAATAGGGGAAAATACCGAAATAAAAGAAGTTTTACCAAAAATTGAAACTTTAGAATTTACAGGGTTGGCTAAAAATTCTGATAATAATTATGAAATTAATCTTGCCAAGCAAGATTTAGAAATAAAATTAGCCAAAGATGAAAATTGAATAAAAAATAAAGACCTAAATTCTGATTTTGTCAAAAACGGGTTTTTAAAAATTTTACTAGACATGCTGCATGTAAGAATTAATGCAAATATAAATAATAAATGAATTAAACTAAGCGAAGCTAAATGGAAAAAATGATTGGTATTTCCGCAAATTCAATATGCGAATTTAGAATCAACCCAATTAGTTAACAATTTAGAACTAAAAAAAGAGGGAAATAAAATTTCTTGAAACTTAAAGCTAGATTCGTTTTTACTAGAAAATAATCAAGCTTTAACCCCGGAGAGCGAATTATTGTTTGGAACAAAAAAAACTCACGAAATTAAAGGTGAGTTTACTTGAAATGAAAATAAATAACTTTACAGTTTTAAATCAGGTTTTTAAACAAAACAAAAAGAACTTTAATTAGGCTAAGTAACCTTTTTTAAATTTAATTTTTAAATTGTTTAATAAAATGATTAGTTAATTCCGACACTACATCTAGGTTAGCTGCTAACTCAGCCGAATCAAAAACGGCTAAACCTTTAAAGGTAATTACTGGGGAAGAAGAAGTTGTTGAATTGTTTTGGCCTTGATTTGTGCTGCTATTTGGTTTTTTTGGCCCTAAACTAGATATATGAAATTGTTTAAATGAATCTTTTGAGGCTGTTAAGTTTAGAAATGATTCGATTTTTTGGGTGTAGGGGTTTTGAGTGCTTTGAGAAGTTAACCAAAAATTATATTTGGGACCGTTTTGCACAATTGTTAAAAACAATAATTTGTTATCTTTTATAAAATCAAAATTTTCTGATTCTGGTTTGTTAACATTTTTCTGCCAGAAATTTTGAAGCGGTGCGGGTTGTGAAGTCCCTACAATAGATTGTAGTGCTTGGCTGATTTGGAATTTATTTTCGGCACTACCTTGATAGTTACCATCGATTGTAATAGAACGATCTTTTTTAAGCTCGCCCTCTAACCCGGATATCATTGCTACTTTTAACCCGACAACTTGGTTATAAGAATCGCTGGTATCCAAACCGAGAATATATTTTTCTTGGTTATCAGTATGTTTTTGTTTTTTTATCCAAAGCCCAGCGGTACCTTTGCCATCATTTATTAAATACTGTTTTTCAAAAGACACGTTTTTTTGATGAAAAGCTAATAAAATTACACCATTGTGAAGAACGAGGCCTTTTGAATTATCTTGCTTTGGCTGACTCATAGTTTGGCTTCCATTGATTTGCTTTGCCTGTCCAAAGTCAATGTCAACACTTTGTTGAAGATGTAGGCCTTCACCATCAGCTGTATTAAGGTTTTTTGTATTGCCCTTTTGCTGATTTTGATTTAGATTTATGCTTATACTTCCTTGGTTTAGGGCGCTAATTTTAGTTACTACGCCTTTTGCATCACTTTGCTGTTGTTTTGTAAAATCAAAAAACAACGTTGGATTGTAATTTCTAAGAAAGTCATAATCTGGGGTATCATCTAAAGCTTTGATTATAAATGCTACCTGAGAACTTGCTTCACCTGCGTTTTCCTTTTTTGGACTAAAAATAAGTTTTACACTAACTTGTTGTTTTCCAATTTGCTCGACTTTGTATTCGATATTTAAATCTCCAATTACGGAATAATTTGATTTTTGCAAGAATTTCCAGAGCAATATTCCTAAACCTATCCCTCGGTTTTCTTTAGTGTTTCCTTTGATTTCTTCGGTTTTTTTTGGTGATGTAGAAGGCTGGACAGAAGTTGTTTTCGCTTCTTCAAATTTTGTTAGCCTTACTTTTGTTGCTGAACTAGAAGAGGAAGTGACGCTTGACTGAACAGTGTTTGCAGATGCAGAAGATGTTGTATTTGAAGTTTGCGAACTTGAATTCTCGGAGCTATTTTGTTGAGCGTTGCTTGTGGGGTTTGTTTTGCCAACACTTTCTTCTTGAGGCTTTTGCTTACTCTTATCTCCCCCTACTTGTTTAACATCTTTAGGCGGGGTTTTTGTTTGAGTTTTCGCGGTACTTGCAGGTTCAGCAAATTCTGAAGCATGTGCTTTCTTATATTTTTCAAGCTCTGACAAACTATCAGGTTCTTTGCCGTTATCTAAAAAGTAAAGTGTTAGGGCTACTTCCTCAAAACTGCGTCCACTTTTAGCGCTTTCAACAACTTCTTGAACTAAAGATTTGATCCGACCTAAAGTTAAATATTCAGAATTAGGATTTTGCTTGAATTCAAAATTTGTGGAAAACAAATCAGCGTTTGTTAAACTCTTACTATCAAAAGATTGCAAATTTTCCAATTTTGTTAATTCTTTTGCTTTTTCAGGATGCTTTTCTAAAACTGTGGATATTAATTTCCTTTGGTTAGAATTATAATCGAGTTGAACTGGAATAGTAGTTTCTAAAGTTCCTAAATCCAGCAAAAACTGTTTGGAATTGGAACCTTTTCCTATTTTTGCTAGCGATTGTTTTAAAACTGGGGAATAACTTGATTTTATAAGTTCTCTTTCATCAAGATAAGGTGTTTGAATACTAAATTCTTTTTTAACATCAAAATTAACAACAAGAGAAATTTCGCCCTTTTCTAAAAGTTTGTTTTTTTCTTCCTGAGTTAAATTTTTGGCAAAGTCAATAGAATTGATATTAATATAATACAAAGGAAGCCCTGGAATTGGAATAGAACTTGTTTTAAAAGTGAAAAAACTTTGAAAATCTTCGCGATTTAATTCGAACTTTTGAGACATTTCGTTTTCGGCTTTTTTAACAGGTGCAGAATTTTCTTTTGGATTTTCTGCTGAATCCTGGAATTTTCGCGGCGCGTTTATTGTTTTAGCCTGGCTTTGAGTTTTTTCTTGAACTAGTTTAGCTAAAATCTTAGTAAGATTTTCTGGGTTATTATCATTTTTGTAAACTATTTCAGCCAAAGACAAATTATCGCGCACAAGGGCAAGTTGAACAAGGGGTTTTATTTCCACAAACTCTCTTACTTTTGCGAGTACTTCTTTTTTTATTTTATCGTGGTCTAACTTTGGGATTCCTAGAATTGAAAAGTCAAATTCTTGAACCAATTTACCGTTTTCATCAATTAATTCAAAGGCAATTGAAAGCGTTCCTTTTGTATCATCTAGATTTTTGAAAACTAGATTTTCAATTTTTGCAAGCCTTGCTACCCTTTCACTATCGGTTTCACCTATTTGCACAATTTTTTCTTGCTTCGCTTTTTCATTTTCGATTGTTTTGGGCGCCAAAACATAACCTTTTTCCAAAATTGTCGGCAGACCTAAATTGTTAACAAGATTATAAGTTAACCCATTTGCAAGTAAAGCATCAGCAAAAGCCTGTGGACGAGAACGCAGCTTTTTATAGGCTTTTTGAAAATCATTATCTAACTTAAAAGCAATTTCGGAAGCTAGTAAATTCGAACTTTTTGCAGGATCTAAACTTAAATTTGATTTTTTAAGATTAATTTGGTAATTAACTAAATTTCCTTGTATTGCATCTGTTGCCGCAAAACCTTTTAAAGCAATTCTTTTAGAATAAGTAAGGTGAAATTGTTCTGAGTGTGCATAAACAATCACATTTTGAATTTCAGAACCTGAAACTACCGCATTTTCGGTATTTAAAACCACACGAAATTTATGTTGTATAATGGGATTGAAATCAAAAATTTGCAAAAAATTGAAAGAATATCTGGGATTTTTTGCAAGCTCAAATGCAGTTTTCGCTGATAAATTTTTAAATTTATCAAAAATCTTTAAATTATTAACAGCATTGGAAAAAGCTTCTTCTGAAAATTCAACTTCAGATTTTAAATTTTTAACTTCTTGTTTATTTACATTTCCTTGAACTTGTGCTGCATAGGTTCTTTCAAAAGCTGAAAGACCTATAGGGACAGCAACAATTGTTGTCAAAATTGCTGTAATAGAAAACCCAACTGAGATAATTGTCATTGAATTTTTTAAATTTTTATTGTTCTCTGTGTGCATTATAAATCCTTTTTTTACTTAGTTGATTTTGCTTCACCGGTTAATTGGGTTTGGGTTGTTTGGGGATTTTCTGAATCTGAATCTAAAATAATTTTAACTTGGAATTGGAGCGCTGAATTTTTTGTTACTACAGCTTTTCCTTCTTTTGAAGGTATAGTTTTTGGCTTTACTTGAAGATTTACAATTTTGATTCTATCTGGATTAAATGGATCTTTTTTCTGACTTGCTACTGAAACTTCAAAATCTTTGTTAAAACTAGCGACATGTTGCTGAATTTTTTTAAAGCCTTCTGTTTGCTCAAATCCATTTTTATTGCTGTTTGGCGGTGTTTTTGGTTTATCTTCAATTTTATCAAATTGATCTTTTTTTAGATAAAATACTGAATATGAATAAGGGATTGATAAAATTGCTTTGTTAAGTTCTTGTTTTGCTTTATATTCTTCTGTTCTTGTTGGTGTTTTGCTTAGGTATAAATTTAGTGTGGTTTTAGGAGTTTGGTATAAATCTTTTTTAGTTTTTGTGTCAAAAATCTTATAATAATAAACTAATTTATATTCTTCAACACCATCAGGGATTGCATTTGAGTGTGAATTTTGGCTATTATTATTATATTTTTCAAAAATAATTTTATAATCTAAATTATTACCGATACCGATTTTTTTCCAAGCACTGAAATTATTCATTTGTTTTGCTTTATAATAAAAGGCAAGCAAAACATCTCTTAAATCACGGAAATTTTGCGTTTTTTCTTTAAAGAACTTTTTAATCTCGCTATCTTTTGTGTCCGTCAAACTAAGGCCGTTGCTGGATTGAGAATGAGAATTGGTGTCGGAAGAACTAGATTCCTTTAAAATTGACGCACTAGCGTCTTTAAAAGTTTTCTGAATCTTTTCAAGGCTTTCTTTTAGTTGCTTAAAAAGTTCGGTATTTGCATTTTGTTCGCTTAGTTTTCCAAAAATTTTCGCATCGTTTAGGCCTTCAGTCGCGGGATTTATTTTGTTATCTATTAAATTTTTAGGCAAATAAAGATTTGAAATTCACCCACGCAAATCAAAGTTCAAAACTTGACTGTTAAAATCAAGAGCATAAACTGGATTTTGGTCTGTTGTTTTAAGTTTAATTTTTTCAGCTTCAAAAAATACATTTCCCTCTTTTACATTTTGCATATCTAATTGAGTAGAAGGATCGATTAAATTATTTGCTTTTGCGATTTCGTAGAAATATTCTAAAACCCGCGCAGGATCAAGTTGAACTAAATAAGCGTAAAAAGCTGCAACATCATAGTCATTTTCAAAAAACTTGTCTGATTTTAAAGATTTTATTTGATATTCAGAAGAAATTGAATTGTTTTGTTTAAAATCTGCAAAATCTTTTGGACTTGGAAAAACTTGTTTTCCAACCCAAGCATTTAACATTGCTTCATTTGCCCCAAAATTATAACCATATTGGAAAGGGTTTGCTATAATCTCTCTAATTTCGTCATATTTAGGCTCTAAAAACGGCTCAGGTTGAGGTTTTTCCCCTTTTTTTTCTGGCGCTGGGCTAGGTTGTGATTCTTGGGAATTTTGATTCTTCCCATGATTATTTGCTGTTGGAGTTGTGGTTGTTTGCTCTTGATTGTTGGTATCTTTCAGACTACGGGCTACTTTTACTTTTTTAAGTTCTGGCTCGCTCGCTCTAGCTTCAGCTTTTTTGCTTTGTTCGATCAAAGCTTCTAGTTCTTGTTTAGAAATATAACCGGTTGAAGAAAGTATTTTGACTTCACTGTTTTCACTGTTTTCACTTGTTTTTCCAGATTCTTGGCTAGGTTCGGAAAATTTAGTTAAACTTTTTACTAGATAATAAGTTTGTTTGTCTTTGTCTAAACTTGGCTGGGGAACTTGGTTTTTGGACCCCTTTTGCATATCCGTTTTAAAATTTGGAAGCACAAAAATATCGTGTTTCTGCTTTAAAAGTTTTTCGTTAAAATCGCCAAAAAAACTTGAAAAAATACTGATTGTTACGGGAATTGCAAGACTTGTTTTTTCGTTTTCTTCTTTAATTTCGGCGTTTGCAATATCAAAAAGGTAACTAACACCTTCGGGATTAGACTTTTTAAAATATGGGCTTAATTTGCCAAAATCCAATGAAATTGGGTTAATTAAAAACTGCGAATTTATTTTGCTAACCACTGCATCTGATTTTGCCTGATTTGATTGATAAAATTTTTTGTTAATCTCAGTAAGAAATTCGTCTGCTTTTTGCTGATAAATTTCAAAATAATTAGGTAATATTTCTGGTTTTTCCCCTTGTGGTTTTGCCGTCTGTGTTGCAGGAAGTTGAGGTTTTTTATTTTCAGGCTTTGCTTGCGGAGTAGATGTGCCAGAAGTACTTGAAGGTGAAGAGCTTGCGCTTGTCGCTTGGGTGGGTTGTGACCCTGATTGACTTGGTGCTACTGCCGCAAGGGGCGATGAAGTCGGTGTTGTATTAGATTGGATTGTAACTTCTTTTGCAGTTATTTTAAAATCAGATAATTTTAGTTTTCGGATACTAATATTACTTAAAATTTCGTCAATATCGGCAAAATAAGATGGTTTTTTACTCGCTATATGCACAGTCTTTGTTGTTTCTGGGGTCGGGTTTTGCGCAGCGATTTCATTCACCTCAGGTTTTACTTCATTTTCTTTTTTTGTCTCTGTTTGCTGACTTTTTTCAGGCTCAGTTTTAGAACTTGGAACTAATTTAATTTTCTCAAGCATTTGAATTTCTTGAATATTTAAATCTTTAAGTTCAAATTTTGCCTCGTTTGTAAGTTCAGCTTTAACTAAAAAACTTGGTTCTAAATCGGCACTAAGAGTAATAAAGTTGTTAGTACCTGCGTGTTTTTCTAAACTAAATGTAAAAATTTTGCCTTTTTTAAAAGGCAATTTGTTATTATTATCATCATTAAGTTCATAAATAAGTTTTTGAAAATCAGGAAAATACTGGGAAATTCTTTTTATGGCTTCTTCTTGAGTTCCAGATTTGTTAATATCTTTGGCAAAATCTTCAACACGAGTCAGAAAAGGAATTTTTTGAGAAATTATAGCCAAATTCTCGCTTGCAAAATTACTAGACAAATCTTTTTTACGCAAATTTTGAATATTAGCTTCAAAACTTTTTGTGATTTTTTCCAAATTTGCATTAAAATCAGCTAAAGCGAACTGAGAACGTTGAACAAATGAAATTTTTTTGCTTAGTATATTTGAATATGCGGTATAATTATTGTCAATTTGATGTTTTGCACGAAATTGAATCTCAAAACTTTCGTCTTCATCGTTTGGAATTAAGTTAATAAATTCCAAAAATGGCCGATTTGGGGTAAAATTAGGATCGAATTTATGAATTCTTGAATTAACTGTTGTATAAAAAGATACGAATTTTTTTAAATCAATTCCTGCCTTTAATTTGCCAGTTTCATCAAAAAGCATTTCTTTTATTTGTTTATATGTCGTAGAATTATCAAAAACGTCAGATTTAAAAGCGACATGTTTAACCCGGGAAACTAAACTCTCTAATTCAGCACGAGGATTTTTGCCTGTATAACTAATCCTAGTTACAAGCCCAATAGTGGTTGCAAACACTGCAATACCAGTAATTGCCGTTGCTGTCATTACTATTGGATTTTTACTCTTAGCCATATTCCCTCCTTATATTATATAAATAATAAACAAAATGATAAAATAATTACGTATTTGCTGTTGAACATTAAAAGGATTTTTCCTTAATTATTTTTCATTTAAAAATGCAGTAAATTTATTTATTCTCATTTTCAATTTAGAATTATAGCATAGCAAAAAAAAAAAAAGCAAATTTTTTATATTTTCGCGAAAAAATTTGCCCTTATTTTAAAAGTTTCTTTAGTTAGTTAAAGCTAGCAAAACTGAAAGAATTTTGCTGAAAATTTCCGCTTTAATTATTTTTTTGCTATAATATGTATTTTTGAAAAAAGAACTGAAAAAATTAATGGAAAAACAATTGTAAGGAATAAAAATCGATATTCGCCTTATATTTGAAATGGTTCTCTTGGTTTGTGTTATTTAGTTTTGAAAAGTAAATATAAAAAATATAATAAGCAAATTGTATTACTCGAAAAATCATTGAAAAACACAGTCTCAACCAAAATTGGCTTTTTTTACGGTGTTACAGGATTTATACATTATTTTGGGCAAAAAGGTAATACTAAAATTTATTACAAACAACTTTTGAGATGAATAGTTTTTGTTCTCAACTTTTGATATGATGAAAAAAACTTTTTTAGAGATAATATTTTTCATCATAATCATAAGGATTTTAAACTTTTTAATAGTTTAATAATTGAAACCATTTATGCATGTGTAAATAACAAAAATTTTTTTAGCTATTTTTTTGATAAAAATTCAAAAATAAAAAGTTATAACTCAAAAATTTACAGTTTTATACTAAAAATTTCTAAATTATTTGCTTAATAATTTAGTTTAAGGAGAAAAATGAGTTTTAGTAAATTATTTAGTTTTGCAAAACTGAAATTCATAGCTATTATTTTGATCATTTTCATAAAAGAGGCAGGTTTTTTAGCTCATATTTTTAGTTATAAGTTTATTTTTGAATTTCTAACAGAAGAAAAGCCGACTTTTGATCTAAGTTTATCGCTTACCTTGCTGATTGTCCCGCTGGCAATTTTTATCGTTTTTACTTTTTTAAAAGGTTGACTTTTTAGCATTTTAGAAATGGATATCCGCAACAAATTAAGTGATATTATTATCAAAAAAATTCAAAATAGTGATTACTGTGATTTAAAATTCAACAAAAACGCAATGCTATCATGATTTAATTACGATCTAAGGCAAAGTTTGGAAGCCATTGAAAGCTTTCTAAACATAATCTCACCAATGATTTCGATTATTACAGGAGTTTCTTTGATGATAGTTCTATCCCCTAGGTGAGGTTGAATTTTAATTATAACTACTTTATTTTTAAGTTTTATTTTACTACTTTTTCAAAAAAAAATTAATAAATACGCCTCTGATCCGGTAATGAAACTATCAGAAGATAGTGAAACTTTTTCCAAATACAATCTCGGACTTCTTAATTCCTTTAAAGCTTTCTTTTTTCATAACAAAAAGGAAAAATTTAAACAATTATTTTATAATAGTTATAAAAATTTTTCCAAAAATCAAATAAAAGAATATAAAAAACTTACCAAATTAAATCTAGCACTAACGATTTTATTTAACCTGTCAATTGTAATAGTTTTAATTGAATTATCGCTTTTAACCTTTTATAAATTTTATAGTTTAACAATTTTTTTATCCCTACTTTTGTATTCTAACCGTTTTAATTCTGATATTGGAAATGTCGTTCTTAGTCTGTTTCAATTTAAACAATCCGGCTTTTTGCTTGATAAAATTGTTAATGAAGGTGATTTACCTGAGCAAAAAATAGTACCAGAAGAAGAAATTAATAAAATTAGTTTTGAAAATGTTAATTTTAGTTTTGATGACAAAATTGTTCTAGATAATTTTAATTTTGAATTCGAAAAAAATAAAAAATATTTAGTTAGCGCCCCAAACGGAACCGGAAAATCGACATTAATCAAATTAATTTCCGGAGTTTATAATAACTATCAGGGAAAAATTATGATCAACAATAATTATGATCAGAAAAATTTAGATCAAAAATATTTAAGGCGACAAATTGGGTTTATTGACAACCAAAATTTGATTTTTGAATCAAGTCTTAAAAATAATATCACTTTATTTGATGAAAATCCTGATTATCAAAAATTAAATTTGATACTAAAATCATTGGAAATTGATTTTGAACTTGAAAAGGAAATTAGCGATTCTAAACTTTCTGAAGGTCAAAAACAAAAAATTGTTTTTGCGCGACTTAAATACTCACCAATAAAATTTTGACTAATTGATGAAGCTTTTGACAATATTCAAAAAGATTATTCCAAAATTTTAATTAGTCAATTGCTAGAAAATCCCGAATTTACCGTTGTTTTTATTAGCCACCACATCAGCGAGTGACAAAAATCAAACTTTAATCAAATTATTGAATTAAGAGGAAATAGCTATGAAAAAAATAGTTAAATTGCATTTTTTTAATGTTTTTTATTCGCTTTTTATTTTTGGCTTAGTTGCTCTTTCAATAGTTTCACAAAAATTTTTATATCAGTCTTTAATTGAAAACAAGCAAATTCAGATGATAATTTGACTTTTGCTTGAAATTTTTGCGATTTTGGTTAGCTCGTTTTTATCAACGCTTCATAATTCCTTACTTTCAAGAATTTTTGGACAAGCAAGTGCAATTGAATTAATTAAAAAGAAGGCGGAAATCTTTGATAATTTAACATATAAAGAATATGTTAAAAACACTCCAGGAAGTTATTTTTCCTTGTTTTTTAATGAAGCTTTTACAAAAGGGGAGATGTTTTTTGCTTTTTTATTCCATATAATTTCAATCATTTTCCCAATTATATCGATTTTAGCAACTATTTTTTATATAAATCCGCTAATTGGCGCATTTGTTCTAGGTCTTATCCTTCTTTGAACAGTATTTCCGGCATTTTTTAGAAAATTTTTTAGTAAAAAAATCCAAGAGCAACTAAATTCACTTGAGAATTTTAATGAAGAATTTAACAAAAAGTTGGCTAAATTCGAAGCTTTTTTGTTTTTCAATAAAATTCATTTATTGAAAAAAATTTTAAAACCAACAGCTAGAAATGCTAGTTTTGGCCAAAAATCTTATAGATTTTGGAACGAATTTAACAACAATATAAACTTAAGCATCCGCAAATTGTTCCTGATTTTAACTGATCTATCTATTATTTTATTAGGCATATATTATAAAAATTCCGCGCAAACAATCGTTGTTCTTGTAACAATTAACAGCGCAAATCAACTATTTATCAACGATTTTAACACCCTTATTGTTCTAATGATTAATTATTTATCCTTAAAAACACAGTTTAGAAAATCAAAATTAAATGAAAAAAGCGCTAAAAAAATCTTGAATTTCCAGAGCTTTAATGAAAAAATTGACCTGATTAGTATTGAAAATCTAAATTTTAATTATCAAGATAAACTTGTATTAAAAGATGTTAATCTTAAAATAATCAAGGGCAAAAAATATCTCCTTCAAGGTGAAAATGGCGCTGGAAAATCGACTTTTTTAAAAATTCTAATGGGTATTGAACGCGATTATACAGGAAAAATCACTTTTAATTCAAGAGATCTAAAATCAATCAGTGACGAAAATATCATTACAAATATTAGCTATCTTGATAACAATCCGTGCTTAATTGAAGGCGATTTAGACCAGAATATCAGTTTTTATTCAAAATATGAAGCAAGAAAAATTGAAGATCTAATTAATTTAGTTAATTTAGCGAAATTAAAAGGTAAAATTTTAATAAACTATTGCGAAAAAAGTGATCTCTCAGTTGGTCAAAAGCAACTAATTAATTTTGCAAGTCACCTTATTGAAACAAAGCCAATTCTAATTCTTGATGAAGCCTTTTCCAATCTTGATAAAACAAATAGTCAAAATCTTCTAGCTTGACTTCTTAAGCAAAATATCACTTTATTTTTTATTTTCCACAATTTAGATCAAAACTTAATTTCCAAATTTGATTTTCAGCTAAATTTTTCCAAAAATCAAATTTTAGTTTCTTAAAGTTAAAGGGCTTTAACTTGATAAAACAAAAACCTTTTTTGAAAATTTGTTTTTTAGCAAACATTCAAAAAAGGTTTTAAGATTTATTTTAGAACTCTCAAAACTGAATAGCAACTTTGTGATTAAAATACTTTAAGATTTAACTTTTTAAACTTTGAATTTATTAGTATTAGTCAGCTGAATGTATTACTACACTTACACCTCTAACCTATCAACCTCATAGTCTATAAGGAATTTCATAAGGAATACTCATCTTTGAGGAAGCTTCCCGCTTAGATGCTTTCAGCGGTTATCTTTTCCGTACTTAGCTACCCAGCTGTGCCTTTGGCAAGACAACTGGAACACTAGCGGTACGTCCACTCCGGTCCTCTCGTACTAAGAGCAGCTCTCATCAATATTCCAACGCCCACATCAGATAGGGACCGAACTGTCTCACGACGTTCTGAACCCAGCTCACGTACCGCTTTAATTGGCGAACAGCCAAACCCTTGGAACCGACTTCAGCTCCAGGATGCGATGAGCCGACATCGAGGTGCCAAACCTTCCCGTCGATGTGATCTCTTGGGGAAGATTAGCCTGTTATCCCCGGGGTAGCTTTTATCCGTTGAGCGACGGCCATTCCACAATGAACCGCCGGATCACTAAGTCCTGCTTTCGCACCTGCTCGACTTGTAGGTCTTGCAGTCAACCACACTTTTACCTTTATGCTCTGCATATGGTTTCTGACCATATTGAGTGTAGCTTTGAACACCTCCGTTACTTTTTAGGAGGTGACCGCCCCAGTCAAACTACCCACCACGCACTGTCTCTCTTCTAGATAATAGAAGCAGGTTAGAAAATCAATTTATTAAGGGTGGTATTTCAAGGTTGACTCCTCAAGAACTAGCGTCCTTGGATCGCTGTCTCCCACCTATCCTACACATAATAAACCAATTCTCAATACGAAGTTATAGTAAAGCTCCACGGGGTCTTTTCGTCTTGATGCGGGTAACCAGCGTTTTCACTGGTACCATAATTTCACCGAGTCCAATGTTGAGACAGTAGGGAGATCATTGCGCCTTTCGTGCAGGTCAATAATTAGTTGACAAGGAATTTCGCTACCTTAGGACCGTTATAGTTACGGCCGCCGTTCACCCGGGCTTCACTTGGTTGCTTTGCAAAAAGCTAACAACTTTGCTTAACCTTCGGGCACTGGGCAGGCTTCACCCTCTATACTTCGGCTTGCGCCTTCGCAGAGAGCTGTGTTTTTGATAAACAGTTGCCCCCCCTATTTTACTGAGGCCCTTAAAAAGGGCATCCCTTCTTGCGAACGTACGGGATAATTTTGCAGAGTTCCTTAACATTGGTTTTCTCGCTCACCTTAGAATACTCATCTTGGGGACGTGTGTCCGTTCTTGGTACAGGTTGTTAAAAAATTAATACTAGAGGCTTTTCTTGGAAACATAGAATCATTTAATTCGGTACTTGAGTCTCCTCTTCCCTATGCATCACAGCTTGAAATTAGTGTTATACGGATTTGCCTATATAACTTTCTTGCTTGCTTGCCCCACAATCCAGTAAGTGGTAAAACTATCTTTTTTCGTCACCCCGTCGCTTTGTTAACAAGTATCGGAATATTAACCGATTGTCCATCGGATACGCTTTTCAGCCTCTCCTTAGGCCCTGACTAACCCTGGGTGGACGACCCTTGCCCAGGAAACCTTCCCCAATAGGCGTCGTGGATTCTCACCACGAGTCGTTACTCATTCCGGCATTCTCACTTTTAATTTCTTCACTAGTAGTTACCCTCTAGCTTCAGCGAAATTAAAACGCTCTCCTAACGCAAACTTTATAAAAAAATTTACCCGTAGCTTCGGTATTGTGTTTTAGTCCCGTTACATTATTGGCGCATGATCTCTTGACTAGTGAGCAATTACGCACTCTTTAAATGGTGGCTGCTTCTAAGCCAACATCCTAGTTGTTTGAGAAATTACACAACCTTTCTCACTTAACACAATTTTGGGACCTTAGCTGACGATCTGGGTTGTTTCCCTCGCGAGCGTGGACGTTATCACCCACGTTCCGACTGCATAGGTAAAATTAATGGTATTCGGAGTTTGATTATAGTCAGTACAGCTAGGTGCCGCCATTCCATATTCAGTGCTCTACCCCCACTAATTATATTACTACACGCTAGCCCTAAAGCTATTTCGAAGAGAACCAGCTATCTCCAGGTTCGATTGGAATTTCACCGCTATCCACAAGTCATCCGGGCACTTTTTAGCGTACTGCGGTTCGAACCTCCACTTTGTTTTACCAAAGTTTCATTCTGCTCATGGATAGATCACCTGGTTTCGGGTCTATGTCAACAAACTAAACGCCCTATTCAGACTCGGTTTCCCTACGGCTCCGCTTTAATCTGCTTAACCTTGCTTGCTAACATAACTCGCCGGACCATACTGCAAGATGTACGCCATCACACATTAACGTGCTTTGACTACTTGTAAGTAAATGGTTTCAGAATCTGTTTCACTCCCCTCTCGGGGTTCTTTTCACCTTTCCCTCACGGTACTAGTTCACTATCGGTGTCTGATTAGTATTTAGCCTTACCAGGTGGTCCTGGCAGATTCAGACAGGGTTCCACGTGCCCCGCCCTACTCAGGATACATTTATGAGATTATATAATTTCGTATACAGGGATATCACCTTCTATGTCAAAGCTTTCCAACTTTTTCTACTATTATATAATTTTGTAACTCAGTTAAAATGTCCTACAACACCGTAAAAACGGTTTGGGCTTTTCCCATTTCGCTCGCCACTACTTTGGGAATCATTATTTATTTTCTTTTCCTGTTGCTACTAAGATGTTTCAATTCGCAACGTATTTCGCTGCTTTAACTATGGATTCATTAAAGCGCAATCTAGGTTTGCTAGATTGGGTTACCCCATTCGGAAATCTCCGTATCATAGTTTATTTCCAACTCCACGAAGCTTATCGCAGGTAATCACGTCCTTCATCGACTTTCAGACCCAAGGCATCCACCAAATACTCTTATTTATTTAAAAAGTTAAAACTATTTTTTGAGTATAGCCTATTTTTTAGATAATATATCTTAAGGTATTTTAACAATCTTGAAATAATCTTATTCATAATCGAAATTATGAATAAAAAATAAACTCGGTTTAATTTTAAAAGATTATTGGAATTATTTCTGTTTTTCAATCAGAAATAAAATTGTTACTATTCAGTTTTGAAAGAACTAAAATTTTGTTATTTAAACAAAATTTGAGAACAATAGAGCTCTCAAAACTAGGCATATATACCAATTATAATAAACAAGGAGGAAAATGAATTAAAAAAAGTAACTAAATTTATATTCAAAAAAAGAATGCGAATTAAAATAATATTTTTATTTTTGGAAGCCATATTTAAATATATGGTAATTTTTCCGTAGAAAGGAGGTGTTCCATCCCCACGTTCTCGTAGGGATACCTTGTTACGACTTCACCCCAGTCATCGGTCCTGCCTTAGGCAATGGTCTCCGAGGTTAACTCACCGACTTTGGGCATTACCAACTCCCATGGTGTGACGGGCGGTGTGTACAAAACCCGAGAACGTATTCACCGCAGTATAGCTGACCTGCGATTACTAGCGATTCCGACTTCATGAAGTCGAGTTGCAGACTTCAATCCGAACTGAGACTACTTTTTTGAGATTAGCTTGACATCACTGTTTTGCTGCTCTTTGTAGTAGCCATTGTAGCACGTGTGTTGCCCCACTCGTAAGAGGCATGATGATTTGACGTCATCCCCACCTTCCTCCGGTTTACACCGGCAGTATCTCTAGGGTTCTCAACTTAATGTTAGCAACTAAAGAAAAGGGTTGCGCTCGTTGCAGGACTTAACCTAACATCTCACGACACGAGCTGACGACAACCATGCACCATCTGTAATCTCGTTAGCCTCCGCTATATCTCTATAGTTTTGCGAGAATGTCAAGAGTGGGTAAGGTTCTACGCGTATCTTCAAATTAAACCACATGCTCCACCGCTTGTGCGGGTTCCCGTCAATTCCTTTAAGTTTCACTCTTGCGAGCATACTACTCAGGCGGATCATTTAACGCGTTAGCTGCGCTAGTGACTTCTGCCACCAACTAATGATCATCGTTTACGGCGTGGACTACCAGGGTATCTAATCCTGTTTGCTCCCCACGCTTTCGTCCCTCAGTGTCAATATATGACCAGTTAGCTGCCTTCGCCTATTGGTGTTCTTCCTAATATCTACGTATTCCACCACTCCACTAGGAATTCCGCTAACCTCTTCATAATTCTATTTTGCCAGTATCTAAAGCGGACTAAAGTTGAGCTTTAGCATTTAACCTTAAACTTAACAAAAAACCTACGAACGCTTTACGCCCAATAATTCCGGATAACGCTTGCGACCTATGTATTACCGCGGCTGCTGGCACATAGTTTGCCGTCGCTTTCTAGTAAGGTACCGTCAAGATTAGATCATTCCCTACCTAATTTTTTCTTCCCTTACAACAGCAGTTTACATACCTAAAGACTTCATCCTGCACGCTGTGTCGCTCCATCAAGCTTTCGCTCATTGTGGAATATTCCTTACTGCTGCCTCCCGTAGGAGTCTGGGCCGTATCTCAATCCCAGTGTGGCGGTACAACCTCTTGGCCCCGCTAAACATCATCGTCTTGGTAGGCCTTTACCCTACCAACTAACTAATGTTGCGCACCCCCATTTTTTGGTGGAGCTTATTTTCGCTCCTTTTCATAAAAATTCATGTGAATTTTTATTATATCCGGTATTAGCCACTGTTTCCAATGGTTATCCCAGTCCAAAAGGTAGGTTAGGTACGTGTTACTCACCCATTTGCTACTAAAACAATACTTTAGTAAAACTAAAATACTATCCCGTTCAACATGCATGTATTAAGCACACAGCTAGCGTTCATCCTGAGCTAGGATCAAACTCTCATGATTGCGTTTAATTTAAAATTGGTTTCGTAATTATATACCTAGTTTTGAAAGATCTAAAATTCTATTTCGCCTTTTTTGCGGCGTAAGGTTAATTCTACCATAAAAATTATTTTTTTTTTTTTTTTTTGCATATTTTTTGCATATATGAAATTCAACTCATAAATGCAACCCACAAAACTCCAGAGCGAAAACACTAACATTATACCGTATAGCGAAAAAAAACAAGAAAAAAAGAAGTCAGTGCGTACGTACAGTTTATAAATAAAGGAATTTTGTTGGGAAAATACATGTTGGTGGGGAAGAATTTTGCACTGTTTTTTACAAAAAAAAATGTAAAATTCTTCTCTGATTTATAAAATTAATTTCAATTCTAACAAAAAATAGTTAAAATAAATATTTTTTTTCGTTTTTTTATTTTTTTTGAGTTTTTATTCATTTATAAAAACCTTATGTAAAAACAAGTCAAAAAAACGGGAAAAACATTAGATTTTACGTTTTTTTATTTTTTCCGTATTTTTTACAAAAAAAAGTATAATTTTAAATATACACAGCGCAATTAGTAATAAAAAATGCCGAATTGAAAAATAATTTTATTAACAACAGGAATTATTTCTTTCTCAATTGCTTTCATTTCACTTTTTTGAACAAAATATAAAAAAAACCAGTTAATCAAAAAATACAGTTTTAATTTAGAAAGCAAGGATTCAGAAAAACTAATAAATATTAGGGAACAGGTTTTAGAATTAAATAGTGAAATTTGATTAATTGAAAGTCTTGAAGTCATTATAAATAAAATTAATAAGGAAAATTTTAAAAAAAATCTTTTCCTTGAAAATGACGGTTTACTTGCTTGTCTTTCTCAAAAAAACATCAAAAATTCGCAAAATATTCTAGCAGTTAATTACCTTGATCAGGAAAAATTTAACAAAAACACTGAAAAATTAACAATTAGCGGACTTAATTTGGTTAGTTTTTACGAGCCTTTTTTTGATTGTATCTTAATTTCTGTTAAAATTGAAGCTAAAAATATCTTAGAATTTTTAGAAATGCTCAAAATTGGCGGCGTTTTAATTTTGAAATACCAAAAAAATCAACGCCGAACAATTTTAAAATTTTTAAAAGCGGAAAAAATAGCCTTTGATGAATATTTTTATTATGATTTTTTAATAATTGAAAAAAATAAATTAAAATTTGCTAACAATATTTAAAAAAAGGAGCAAAATATGAAAAAAATGATGAATGACGAAATCCTTTTAACTGAGCAAAAACTTGAAGAAATTAAAAAGGAACTTGAACATCTTCTCAATGTTGAGCGTGTGAATGTTATCCAAGAAATTAAGGATGCTCGTTCTCAAGGTGATCTTTCAGAAAATGCCGAATACGATGTTGCTCGGGAAAAGCAAGGAATAATTGAATCAAAAATCCGTGAATTGGAAACTATTATTTCAAGAGCTAAAATAATTGAGACAAATTCTGGTTCAAGCAGAGTTTCTATTGGCTCTAAAGTAACTCTTGAAAATATTGAAAGTCACGAAAAACAAACTTTTCAAATCGTCAGTTCAATTGATGCTGATCCTTTTGCAAACAAAATTTCAAATTTTTCGCCGATTGCACAAGCACTTTTAGGCCAAGACCAAGGGGACGAAGTTGAAGTTGATGTAAACGAGAAATATTCAGTAAAAATTTTGGAAGTAATTAACGAATAATGCCTTTTTCAGTCCGTCATTTTTTCCCTGATTCGACTGAAAAATGAAAAAAATTCACAAAAATTGTAATTCCAGTTATTTTTGCTACACTTTTTATATCAATAAATAATTTTATTGATAATTTTATGGTTGCACAAATTAGCGGCGGAATCACAGCCGTTGGAATGGCTAATGTTTGAACAGGAATAATTTTTTCTTTTGTTATCTCGATTAACTTAATTGGTTCAATTATTTTTAGTCAATATTGAGGAAAAAAACAGACCAATCTTGCAAAACAAGTTAATAATATTCGCTATATTCTATCAGTTTCTACTGTTTTAGTTTTCGGAATACTTTCATGGACAATTCCTGATGAGATGTTAAAAGTTGTTCAGTGAAATAAAACCGCGACTATTTTGGATAATAATATCTTTAAAGATGCAAAAAGTTACTTATTTATAATAGCTTTTTCTTGAATTTTATTTGCATATATTGTCACAACATCAGGAATTTTGCGGGAAATTGGTATAATAAAAATCTCGCTTTTGTTCTCTTTGTTCACTTTAATTTCAAATGTTAGTTTGAATTTAGTACTAATTCCGCAAATGGGTGTTGCTGGTTCAGCGCTTGCAACCGTAATTTCGCGACTGATTACGGCAATCTTAATGCATTTATATCATTTATTTTGCAGAAAAGAAATTAAAATAAGCCTACTAAAAATCTTTGAAATTGAAAAAAAAATTTGAAAACAATATTTTAAACGTTTATTTGGGATGTACTTAGTAATTTTTTCATCCCTTATTGTCTCAACCCGGACAATTTTGTGGTCCCAAAGTTTACCGTCTGGCTCAATCGGAATTAACGATGGAACAGGTTTTTATAAATATTGAGGAATTGGTTTTTTAACAATTTCCGGCATTATTATTACAATAACAAATATATTATTGACAACTTTTGCCGCAATTCAGACAAGTGTTTCAATTGTTGTTGGCCAAAATTTGGGCAAAAACAAACTTGATATAGCAAAAAAAAATGCTGCAATGTTAAAAGGATTTTTACTTATTATTTCAATTGCCATATCGATTTTGGCTTTTATCACTGTAGTTATTATCACAAAAACTAATCTAATAACAAAAGGCGTCGAAATTCAGGTTGAAAAAGGTTTAAAAGGCTATTTTCTAACAAACAACTTGCCAATAAATCACGAAATTATTAAAAAACAGCAAAGTTTAGCAATCAACTTTTATCTTAGTCAGATTTTCCAAATTTCAATTCTAATAGTTTTGCTAAACCCAATTTGAGTTCAAATTAATGCTTCTCTAAACATAATTAAGGCTGGTGGTCGTGCTAATTTTGCAAGTTTATGAGACTTTTTCCTTGGAATTTACCAGCTTTGTTGACAAATTATTACCATCCTTGTGTTTTTGCCGCTTCTTGAAAATGTAGATAATAAGTTGTTTTTTTTGATGGCAATTTTTTATTCTTCTGATATTGCAAAGTGAATAATTTACGAAATTTTGTATTTAAAAACTAACTGAGCAATCAATTTAACCCTTGAAAAAACAGCAAAAAATTTACCATAATTTATATTTTTTTATACTTTTAAGTTATAATTTATTGTAGAAAAATTTAAAAAATACTAAAAAAATATGAGATAAAGGAGAAAATTCATGCTTAAGCTAACAAATATGAAAATCTCTTTTGTCGCAATTTTCATATCAATCGCGGTAATTTTGTTAATAATTGGGGTAAGATTAGCGCCTTTTGCGATTCTCCCTAACTTTCGTCTTTCGATTATCGGACTACCAATCAAAATAACTGGATTTATTTTTGGGCCTTTTGTCGGCTTTTTAACAGGTTTGCTCGCTGATCTAATCACATTTTTGTTTATACCGGGTGTTTATTCTTGATATTATACTTTGTTTCTTTCGCTTGCGGGATTTATTCCTGGGGTTTCTTTTTGATTTTTTGTAATTAAAGGTAAAAAATGATTCGAAAAAAAAAGCATTTTATCTCGTTTGGAGCAAAAAATTTTCAATCAAAAACGAAAAATTTTTGATTTAACTTATCATAAAATCAGTTATAATACAAATGATGACTTTTTAGAAAAGAAAATCCAACAAAAATTGCTTTTCTTACAAAAAAAAGTAAAAAAAATAGAAAATTGAAAAGAAGAAAAAGCATTATTAAATTTTTATTGAATTGCAAGCATTTTAATTTTAATTTCAATTACTATGATTACAATTTATGTTGTATTGTTTAGTTCTTCGATTGATTTTAGCCAATCTCGTTTTATTTCAAACAAAATTTCTTTTCTAGTTCTGACACTTTTTGGCACATTTTCAATGATTATTTTTCTAATTTTTGCAAGATTTATTAAATTTTTCCGAAAAAATGAAAGGTATTTAACAATTGTGCCGATTATTGTTTTCTCTGCATTGCAAGAACCAATTACAAACATTATTGCTGCAAAAGGTGATGTTCAATCTGGAGCGCTTATCAATTTTGACACTGCTTTTTTAACCCATATAATAACATCTCCAGTAAAAATTTGAATCAATTTATCCGTAATTTATTTTACCGCAAAAGCAGTTGTGCCTCTTGTTTATAAAAAATTTGCCTATTCCATTAATTAATTAAATAAAATATTGATAATATGAATAATTTTTATGAGGAAAAAAATAAAAAACTTATTTTTCATAATATAAAAAATAAGTACTGAAATTATTTCAGTCTTGAATTAGATGCTAGTCAATGTAGTTTTATTTACTCATCTGATCAAAACTTTTTTAGTGAATTTAGAAAAATTCTTGAAAAGGAAAACAGTTATAACGGATTTATTCTTGAAGATAATAAACCTTATGAATATGGCAAAAACACTTGTTTTTCCGATTTTTTAACAAAAGAAATTTTTGATAAAAACAAAAAAAAACTCGTAATTGACGTGCTTTTATCATTTTGAAAAACAGAACCTTTCAAAATTAAAACCAACACAACTAGAAAATACATTTTATATTTAACAATCAAAAATATTGATACCTTTTTAAAATATTTCGAAACAGAAATTAACTCTCTTTTAGATAATCCAAGCTGAACACTTAAATTTGTTGAATTGGTTAGAAAAATTCAAAACGAGTATCAAATTTTAAACGAAAATTTTCATAATTTATATATAAAAACTGAACTTAACCCAAATATTGAACAAAAAAATTTAAATGAAAAACTAAAATTAAGTGCCCCTTATTTGGAAAATAAATTTGATAATTTAAAATTTAATGAAATTAGCGCACAAAATGCCCTTGAAATTATCAAAAATGACATAAAAAACGTCATAAATCAACATAATTCAGTCATAAATTCTTTGGATTCTGACCCATATAAAATCAAAATTTTCATTACTGGATATAATTGTTTTCTTAGCCTAATTAAAGAAAGCGACAATTTTCGTTGACTGAGTTCTCGACAAATTTTTAAAATTTATCATAAATTTGAGCGCTGACTAGGGAAACTATTAAATCAGAAAACTATTGAAAATATTTTAAGTGTGCAAAATTTTTTCAATAAAACTTTTGCTGAAGAATTTTGAATTTTTTGAAAACAAAATTACCAGCAAAAAATCCTTGAAGAAAGAAACAAAAAAGCTCAGAAACACTTTAAAATCAAGAAAATAAACTATTTTCATAAGGAAAATCCGTATTATCAAAATCTAAAAATGAATAGCAAAGCTTTGCATCGCGCAAATATTTTGTGACAGCACGAAATAATTAAAATGGAAAAGAAAAAGCTAAAAAAGAAGTTTGAAAATTCCTTTTTCGTGAAATGGATTTGGATTGCCTCTATTGAAAATAAATTACGAAAATTAAACGAAAAGTTTACAAAAATAGAATATAAAAATTACTTTATTTTTTTAAAAGATATATTAAATGATTTAAAAAACTTTTTTTATTTCCGTAATTTAAAGAAAATTGATTTGTTTTTACAAAAAAACCAATTTCTTATTTTTTGTTTTGAAAACAAAATTAATTTTGAATTCCTTTATAAAAATTATGGTAATTTATCGCAAGATAATTTATTTTTTTTAGAAACAAAAAAAATACAAATGGGAAATTATTCCCGTTTTTTATTTGATGAAAATTCATTTTTCCTTGAAACAAATTACAAACAGAAACTTTTCCAACACTTTTTCAGTGTAGAAGAAAGTCCTGCTCAGCTTTTTATTTTTTCGCGAAGAACAATAAAACCAATCCGTGATTTTAGTATAATTTTTGTCGAAAACGGAATATTAGTCGAATACATTCGTGAAATCGACTTACCCTTAACACCAAAAACAGCTTTTGCTAAATTTTTCTACCAAAACAGCGCTTTTGACCGAACAAATTTACATTTACTTGAAACTCAGTTATACAAACAACTTCAAAACGAAGTTTTTCAAAAAAATTCAGCAGGAATTAGCAATAATTTTGAATCTTTTGCCAATCCCAGAACGCCTATAAAAAACGCCAAACTAGAATTTAACAGCGACAGCAAAAAGTTTTCATTAAAAAAAGACATTATAGTTATTGATTTATTATAAAAGGATACTATGAAAAATAAGTATGATTTTAAGATTGTTGAAAATAACAGATATGAAAAATGACAAAAAAAAGGCTTTTTTATAGCTCCAAAAAATGCAAAAAAGCCTTTTTCAATTATCACTCCACCCCCAAATGTTACAGGGCAACTTCATTTAGGCCATTCTTGAAACGCATTTATTCAGGATTCTTTGATTCGCTTTCACAAATTGAAGGGTTATGATACATTGCTTTTGCCTAGTGTTGATCATGCGGGAATCGCGACTCAAGCAAAAGTTGAAGAAAATTTAGCAAAACAAAATCTTTCAAAATTTGATCTTGGAAGAGAAAAATTCATTCAAAAATGCTATCAGTGAAAGGAAAAACAATACTTAAAAATCAAAGAGCAATGATACAAATTAGGAATTTGTTATGATTTTTCAAAGGAAAGGTTCACACTTGATGAAAAAGCTCAAATTGCTGTAAGCCATTTTTTTGTCAAATTATGAGAAAAAAATCTAATTTATCGCGGTGAAAAAGCGATAAATTGGGACATTAAATTGCAAACAGCAATTTCAAATATTGAGGTGATTAACAAGCCTGTTGAACAAAAAATGTACTATTTAAAGTATTTTTTGGAAAATTCTCATAAATTTGTAATAGTTGCTACCACAAGAATTGAGACTATAAGTTCTGATGTTGCTCTCGCTATAAATCCAAAAGATAAAAGATATTCGCACTTAATTGGTAAAAAAGCTATAAATCCTTTAACAAAAAAATTAATAGAAATTATTGGCGATTCTAACGTAAGCGTTGATTTTGGATCCGGAATAATGAAAGTATCAGCTCACTCAATTATTGACTTTGAAATTATGGAAAAACATAATCTAGATGCAAAAGATTGCATTGATAATTTTGGTAATTTAAATGAAAATGTGCCTGAATTTAAAGGTGTAAATCGTTTTTTAGCTCGCGATTTAATCGCAAAAAAACTTGAAAAAGAGGAACTTTTAGTAAAAATAGAAACCGTTATTTCCAATGTTGGTTTTTCGCAACGAAGTAATGAAATTATAGAAATTCTTAAAAAACCACAGTGATTCTTAAAAATGGACAAACTATCACAAAGTTTAGTTTCCCACCTAGATTCAAAAGATAAAATTCGCTTTTACCCACAAAATTTTGAAAAAAATCTCAAAAAATGATTCGAAAAAATCCATGACTGAACACTTTCACGTCAGCTTTGGTGAGGCCACAGAATTCCTGTTTGATACAAAAATAACCAATTTAAAGTACAAATTAATTCTCCTGGACCAGGCTGAATTCAGGATGAAGATGTACTTGATACTTGATTTTCTTCGGGAATTAGCGCTTTTGCTTTTTTGGGTTGACCACAAAATTATGAACTAATTAAGAGCTATTTTCCAACTAGTTTGCTTGTAACAGGTTGAGATATTTTGTTTTTTTGAGTAGCAAGGATGTATTTTTCTTCGCTTTTTGCAATGGGAGAAAAGCCTTTTAACAAAGTTTTGTTGCACGGCCTAATTCGGGATGAACAAGGCAGAAAAATGTCAAAATCACTTGGAAATGGTCTGGATCCGATGGAAATAATTGAAAAATATGGTTCTGATGCTTTAAGACAAACTCTAATTTTTAACTCTAGTCCCGGAAAAGACATTCGATTTAGCCTAGAAAAATTAAATTCAGCTTGAAATCTAAACAACAAACTTTGAAATATAGCAAAATATATCGCGAATTTAGATAATTCCTTTGCAAAGCCAGACTTTATTGATCTTTGAATGGAAAATAAGATTCACAATTTAAAGCATGAAATTGCTAAAAATATAAAAAAATATAATTTTAGTATAATTGGAACGGAAATAAATAATTTTATTTACGGAGAATTTTCATCACGTTATGTTGAATTAATTAAAACCCGTAAAAACGGGTTTTATGCTCGAAAGTTGCTAAAAAAAATCTTGATTATTTTGCACCCTTTCATTCCCTTCTTAACAGATTTTTTAATTGAAAAAATTTTCAAAATAGAACTTTTAGAGCAAAAAATGCCTAGAATTAAAAGTTTTAAAAACAGTGAACAAGTAGAAAATATCCTTGAAATCATAGATAGTTTGCGAGCGCAAAGAGAAAAATTCCAAATTTCTAAAAAACTAATTTTAGAATATTGCATAATAGACAAAAATTTTACAAAAGATGAAATTAATATAATAAATAAGTTAACATTTGGAAAATGAACTGAAAACAACGAACTAATAATTAAAACTAAAAATTTTAAAATCGCAATTAAGGTTCCAGATAACTTTAAAAAAGAGCAGGAACAACGCGAATTAAAGGAAATAAAATTTCTGAAAAATGAAATTTTAAGAGCTGAAAATATACTTTCAAATGAAAATTTCTTGAAAAAAGCCCCTAAAACAAAAGTTGATTTAGAGCGTTCTAAACTTCAAAAATTAAAGGAAAAATTGGATTTTTACCACCAAAAAAAATAAAATTATTCTAATTATTCAATTTTAATCGAAAAATTAGAATCAAAATCAGATTCGCTTCCTTCAAAAGGAACAACAAAAGTTTGAGTATAAAACCTAACAAAAGGAAATTCAGAAATTTTGTCTATTATTTCTGTGTTTTTTTCAAAATAGTTATCAGGATTGGAACTTTGTTTATATTCTTTTGTTTTATAAACAAAGTTCATTATCGAAATGTTTGAATCTATTTCATTTTGAGCGTTTGTTTCTTGCTTCAAATTATCGGTTTTTTTGCTAATTTTGAATTTAATTATTTTTTTAGAATAATCCAAACTATCAAAAATCAACTTATAATTTGGATATTTTTCTGTTTCTAAAAATCCAAAAAAAGTACTTTCGGTACATTTTGGGCAATTAGGGGCTTTTTTTCTAAAAGCAAAAGAATTTAACATTTGATTAACATTTATTTGCAGATAGTTTTTATTGTCGCTATTAATGAGATTTTTTCTTAATAATTTAAGTTCAACAGAGGAATAAGGTGTTAATTTTGTTGGAATTTTCGACTTATTTTTGCTTATTTGGATTTTTTTTCCATCAATTTCTATTTCCTTAAACCCGACTGAAGTCGGAATCATAAAAACATACCAGAAATCTTTTAAATTGTCTTCCACACTAGGAATATAAATTGAATTTGGATTATGATTTAGTTCTCATTTTACTTTTTGTAACTGTTTTGAATTGTAATAACGGTTTATTAGATAAACATACGAGATTTCGGTTTTTGGGCTAAATCTTGTTGTATATTCAGGTAGGATTTCTGCAGTATTTGAAGCTGATAAATTGAACAAATAAAATTTTGAGTCTTTGTTTTCGTATATTTTTTCGCGGTTAAGCGAGCTTATTTCAATTAAATTTGTTTCATTAGTTAGCTTTTTTAATTTTTTTGCATTTTCTATAGAAACCGCGCTTTCTTTAGAAGTCTTTAATTCAAAATATGTCGAATTACAAGAACCAACAATAAAAAAAATTGCGGGCAAAAAAATTAAATTTCAGGGAAAATATTTAAAAATCTCGATTGCTTTTCTTTTTTTCATCATTAAATTTAGGTCTTAGAACTATTTTTTTTTTTTTTTTTTTTTTAGGAAATATTTAAATGCGTTTTATTAAAAGTCTATTTTAAAAATCTTCAAACGTTCGGAATTTTGAGTTTGCGTAAATTTTTGAACTAAACCAGAATACGAATGCTCATTAAAAATGATATCTCTTTTTTCGCGAAAAGCATAATTCCAAAGAAAAAATAAAATTTTATTAGCAAAAAGGTATGGATCTTCGAGAGTTTTACTATCAATATAAGAAAGCAAAAATTTATTTTTGACCCCCGCTTCAGACTCGATTAATGTATTTATAGTTTTTGAAAATTGACCTCAAGATAATTGGGTGTCGCAAATCTTGGTGGTTAAAATTTCAGAATTTGGTTTGCCGCTTAAATAGTTAATTTCTCAATTTTGGAGGAATTCAGATGATAAATCAATAAAATTATTATCTAAATCAGAAATTACAACCCCTATAATTGTAAGATTTCCAGGGATGTATATTTTTTCGTCTGAGCGTGAAAAAATATAATTAGACATTTCAAAATTTGAAATGCCGAGCAAACTTTCGCCATTTTCACCTCGAACAAAAAGTGGTTTGAAGGGCTGTAATGTAGTTTTTGCCCTTTCACTATTAAAATTTTCAAGAATTAAGTAATATTTTTTTTCTGGGTTTCAATAAGCTTTATGTAAAATTGTTAAAAAGGGGCTAGGTATAAAGTTGGGTTTAATTGCGCTATCTAAAGAATAATCATTAATACCAACAAAATTTTCTGGATTGTATTTATCAAAAAAAGTAACTATTTCATAATTTTTTTCATAAACATGTGGTTTTAAGAATTTTTCTTTGATTTCTGAATAAATTAAATTTGCTGAAGGAGAAATTAAAATTAGATTTTTGCCATTTTTAATAAGGGTTTTTTTAGGTTTTAATACAATTTGGTCATTATTTTTCCGAAAATCTAATAGGTTATAAAAATTTTTCTTAAAAGTTGCTTCGTTTAATAAATTTTGTAGCGAAAAATTGAATATTTTATTAACTTTGTGAATAAAATAGTTGAAATAATACTCTTTAGAATTTATTGGATTTGAAATTGAGTATTTAGAAACTTCTTTCTTCATTTCACGGCTTGCATGAGAATATGGCGGGAGAAGCGAAAATTTTTCATTAAAAAAGTTTTTATTATTTGGAGAATTTTTGCTTTCTGCAAATTTTTCGTTGTTATTTTCACTTTTAAATTTAGCAAAAGATTTCAAAGAATTTTTAATATTATTCTGAACACAGCAATTTTCAAGGAAATTAATTACCTGTTTTTTATTATTTTTAAGGTTAGTATGCTCAGAAATTATTGGAATTTCAGCATAATTTGGTTGAAATTGTTCATGATGAAGGTTGTTAATAGTTTTCGCGCTGTTTATTTTTTTCACCCCACCTTGTTCGTTTTCTTGATCTAGACAATAAGTTTCACAATCGCAGTTTTCCAATAATTCATTATCAAAAGATGATACGAAATTTATTTTGCTTGTTTTTTCTTTTTTTTCGGATTCTTCGTTAAATTCAAGTTTATTATTAGTGTTTTTTTGCTCGGGAGTTTTGACTGCATTTTCAAAATTTGGATTCTCCTGAAATCTAATTTCTTTTTGCTTGTTAACCTCAACTATATAATCATAGTTTGACTGAGAATTTTGAGTTAAATAGTTTGACCATTTTTCATAATCCAACCTAAGCAGACTTGCTTTTTCAAAACTATAACTTTCAAGTTGATTATTACATCTTCGAATCAATTCATCAACTTGCGCATATCAATGGTCATAAAGTTTTACTCTAAAAAATTCAGTACTATATTGTTTGTTTTTTTTGCGGGTAGACAAAACTTCGAAAAAAACTCCCGAAATTAAAATGTAAAATATATGATCTTTCTGCTTTAATCTGTAACGAAGTAATTTTATATCAAATTCAGGACAAACTGGTTCGCCAAAATTGAAATTTTGAAAAATCTCATCAACTAAAACTGGGGAGTTATTTCTTTTTTTGAGTAATTCAAGTGTCATTTTCAAAATGTGACGATATTCGTAGTTGATAAAACTAACTAAATTAAATAAAATTATGCTTATATATTCGCTAATTTTGATAGTACCGTTGTTTACAAGTTTTGCTAAAATGTTGATTTTTTGTTTCCCTGGCGTTAAAATATCTGTTTTTACTACCCCTAATTGCGCAGCTAATTTTAAATGTTCAGTTAAATCCCCGATAGGCTTTCAATTTTTATTTTTATAAATTTTTAACCATTTATTTTTAAAATTAGAGTTTATTTCTTCTTTATTTAAAAGGATAGCGCGTATTAGAATTTCAACACTTTCAGCCTTCCTAATGTGCGTATTTGAAATAAGCGACCAGATACAAGGTGTAATTTTGTTTTTCATTGGCTATCTCCACCACATTAATTTTTAAACTTTTTTTAAACAAACTAATAAAAATTTTACTAAAATTTTAGCATATTTATTTTATGTTTTACGAAAAAAGATGGGTTTTTTGGATTAAATCCATTTTTTCCTTTGCATTCATGGACGCATTTTTTCTCGGAAGAATTTTGATTTTTGCAAATAAAACACACCTAATGTTTGTAAAATTTCTCATATGCCACCGATAATTCAATATATTTGAAGCGATGCTTGAAAAATCACCCCAAAAAAAATAAAAATAATGGAAACTATTCTTTGAGTTTTTTGTTGTTTTTTTAGAGTTTCGTTTTCTTGAATATTCATTATTCTGTTTGCCCTTTTTTTGTTAAGTATTTTCGGGATAATTTGTTGCAGCCCTTGAACTAAAACAGTAACAATTATTATTGGCAAATAAATTCAATACCCTTCAAAAAGTTTCTGATATGAAGTTGCAGATAGTTCTAAACCTAAAAAATTGGTAACCTTAAAACTCGGAATTCCCTGTAAAGCACGCCAAACAGCTATAAAAATTGGCATTGTGACCAAAATTTGAGAAAAAGGCGCAAAAGGAGAAAAATTATTTTTCTTATATAAATCGGCGATTTCTTGGCGGTGCCGCTGTTGCATAACTTTATTTTTCTTGTAATTTTCGTATTTTGCATCAATTTTTGCTTTTTTAAGTTGTAGTTCCATTTGCTTATTTTGACCAAAAATTGTTTTAAATCTGAAAACAAAAGAAATAATTTTAGTAAAAACAACAATTGATAAAATTGATAAAATTGTTATTCAACCTGACCATTCATACAGAGACTGAGAAGCCGTGACTAAAAGAATAATTTTTGATAAAGGATAAACAAAAATTGAATAAAACGGACCTAATTTCCACGATTCAGCTCATGAAGTAATCGGAAATGATGGGATTTTGTTTTGAAATGCTATTTGCTTGGCGGCTATTTCATCGTTATTATTTCAACTATATGTTTGATTTTGAATATCAACTCGTGAAAAATTAACTGGAAAAATAATTTTTTTTATCGACTCCGCATACCCAGAAATTAATTTTTGACTTTCAGGCGATACATCTTTGCCTGCCTTTTGTTCAAATTCTTCGATTGCTTTTTCAAGCCTACCATTTGAAAATTGAGGGAGTGAAATAATTTTGTTATAAAGCGATTGAAAAACATCGCGCGAAAAAATCGCATACGTTCTATTGACAGGAGGAATTTTATTATCTAAATTAAAGAAAAATTTGTCTATTTTTTCGCTTATAGATGCTTTGCCTGAATCCTTATTTTCAAAATTATAAAGGTTTATTGGCAAGCTTTTTGCGCTTTGCAACCTTTCGAAATAAGACTTGTCTAATTTTAAGCTAAAATATTTTGGCGATGGAATTTTGATTTGTGTTCAATTTGTTTTTTGGTTTAAAGATTTTGACGAAGAACTAAAAAAAATAAACTCGTTATTTTTATCGCCCTTTAAATATTCGAATTCATGTTCTCCATTTTGAAACATTATTAAAGAGTTAAATTCGCCAAATTCAGAATTTTCGTTTTTAATTTGTTTTCTTAAAGAATCAAGAATTTGTTCTTGATTTAGCATTTTAGTATCAGCAGATATTAAAAAATTATTATTTTTTGTTGCTAAATCAATTCCAGGCAAATCTTTGTTTTTTACCGGTTTGAAAATTACATAATTTGGCATAACCTCGTTTTTTGAATTATAAAACTCTAAAGCCTCTCCAACATTATAAGAAGTTTTTACGACCATGGATTGTATACAACCAGTTAATGAAATTCCAAAAATAATAGTATAAAAAATAACTTTTAAAAATTTCAAAAGCCCTTTGAATTTAAAGGTTTTTTTATTTTTATGATTATTATTTTGAAAATATTCAAATGCTTTTGGTCGGGTTTGGTTATTTTTCATTTTCCTTTAACTCTTCGAAAATTTTTGAAAGGTGTTTCTTTTTTTCTTCAAATCCAAGTTTTAAAAAAGTTTTTCTTGCAATTAAAACTATTCGAAAATTCGAAAAAATGACCCCGTTTTTCTTAAAATCACAAAGGGCATTTTTTATTTGCCTTTTGAACCGATTGCGTTTAACTGCATTAGCAAATTTTTTTGGAATTGAAATTCCAATCTCAAAAAAATCGTGTTGCGCATAATAAAATATAAGGTAATTTGTGACAATTTGATTTTTTTTATTAATTACTGCTTGAAATTCTCAATTTTTTTTAATAATTCGAATTGTTTGCAAAACTATCTCAAAAAATTATTTATCTGATACTGTTAATCTTTTACGGCCTTTCGCTCTTCGCGCAGCAAGAACTTTTCTTCCATCTGCGGTCGACATACGAGCTCGGAATCCATGGGTTTTAACATGTTTTAATTTATTGGGTTGGTAAGTTCGTTTCACTTTTTCTCCTTTTTTTTAATGTTTAATGCGGATTTTTAACGATTTTTTATTATTTTATAAAATTATTGTTAAAATTTTAAAAAAACCAACTTTATTTATTAAATAAAATTAATAAATAAAGTTATTAAAAATGTTTGCGCTATTTTTATAACTTAAACAAAACTAACAGACAAAAAAATTGTACCATAATACTCGAGGAAAATTTATAAA